>JAHWKJ010000638.1 GCA_019347905.1 Planctomycetota bacterium | reverse complement strand
CTCAGCCCGGCAGCGACGCCGTGGCGCCGTCGAACGAGCCGGTCTTCACCGTCACGGGGCCGCGATCGGCCACGCAGATCGTGGAGCGGTTCTCCAAGATCATCGAGACCCCCACGCGCATTCGCCGCGTCGACGGCTTCGACCCGGCCGTCATCAACGTCACCGCGCTGGAGCCGGACAAGCTCCGCGTGCAGGCCATCGGCACCGGCGTGACGACGGTTGTCATCGTCGATGAAAACGGGGCCGTATATTCCGTCGAGATCTTCGTCTCCGGCGACGTGAGGCACCTGCAGGCGTACATCGACCGCATGTTTCCGCGTTCGGCGGTGAAGGCCCTCAAGGTGCAGGACAGTGTGGTCTTACGCGGCTGGGTGACGGAGCCGGCGCACATCACGCACATCGTCGAGGTCGCCGAGCAGTTCTTCCCCCGCGTGCTCAACCAGATGCAGGTCGGCGGCGTGCAGCAGGTCGCGCTGCGGGTCAAGGTGATGGAAGTGCAGCGCTCGAAGGTGCGGCGGATGGGCTTCAATTTCCTGCGCGTGACGCAAGACGGGTTCCTCAGCGTGACGCCCGGCCAACTCGTGCAGATCTCGGAATTGATCGCACCCTTCGGCGGACCGCCGGGGCTCTCCGTCGCCTCGCAGACGCTGGCCGACCCGCAGATTGTGGGCGGCGTTGTCCGCGAGGACAGCATCTTCCAGGGCTTCCTCGAAGCTTTGAAGCAGGAGGGCCTGCTCAAGATCCTCGCCGAGCCGGAACTGGTCGCCACCAACGGCCGGCCCGCCCAGCTCCTCTCGGGCGGCGAATTCCCGATTCTGGTGCCGCAGAGCCTCGGCACCGTCACGATCGAATGGCGCGAGTTCGGCGTGCGGCTGGAAGCGGTGCCCACAATCCTGGGCCAGGGACGGGTGCGGCTGGAATTGCAGCCGGAAGTGAGCGAGCGCGATTTCTCGAATGCGGTGCAGATCAACGGCTTGACCGTTCCGGGCCTCACGACCCGCCGCGCGAACACCCAGATTGAAATGAACTTCGGCCAGACGTTCGTCATTGCCGGATTGATTTCCAGCCGCAAGACCGCGGAGACGAACAAGATTCCCATTCTGGGCGAGATGCCCTGGGTGGGGGCGGCGTTCCGGCGGGTGCGTTACGACGAATCGGAAACCGAGCTGGTGATCATGGTCACGCCGGAGCTGGTCGCGCCGTTGTGCGAAGACCAGGTGCCCTGCCTCGGACCGGGCCTGTTCAGCGACACACCCACGGACCGCGAGCTGTACATCGATGGCGTGATCGAGGTGCCGTTCTATGGCGACCATTGCCCGGGCGGGAATTGTCCGCCGGTCGAAGGGACATTTGGCCCCCTGGTGCCGCCGGGGCCGGCCGGGCCGGCCGTCCTCGAGCACCCCGTTCCGCCGCCGCCGGCGCCCGACGGCTCGGTGCCAGGTGCTGTGCCGCCGGCGGTCGTTCCGCAACCTCCGGATTCGGGTGTGCTTCAGCCGTCGCCCGCCACTGAGCCTGTGTATGACGACGTCGGGGCCGTTCCGCCATTCTCGGGCGAGGCCACCGATTCCGACACGATCCGCGCCTGGTGGCCGCAGGAGTCCGCGGGCGGCTCTCCGCAGACGACGATGCGGAATCGGCCGGCGCGGCGCCAGACGGCCCCGCCCATGCCCGGACCGATCAAGCCTGTGCAGCGAGCGGTGGCAGCCGGCGAACTCGATCCCTGGAGCGCGCCGGGTACGGCTTCGACGCCGCCGGCTGGCAGCCGGCCCTACGCCGACCGCGGCGCGACGCCCACGTCCAGCGGTCTGATTCAACCGGTCGCCGGCTGGCAAATCGCCCCGGAACCCCAGCCGTCCCGGTCACAGACGACAACCCGGTGGTAGAGTTGTGGTGCGAAACTTGCAGCTTTCAGCGATCAGCCGTCAGCGTTCAGCTCCAAGTGCGGCGGCTTCCGCTGATCGCTGAAAGCTGACTGCTGAAAGCTTAAAAAGGCCTCGCCATGAAGAGCATTGTCCGGCTCGCTGTCGTCGATCCCAACGATACGACTCGCGCAGCCCTCAAAAGCATGCTGCTCGGGATCGACATGGTGTGGCTCGAGGCGGAATGCTCCCGCTACGAGTTTTTCGCCGACGTCATCGGCCAGACGCAGCCCGATATCGCCCTCGTCTCGCTCGATGCCGATTCGACCAAGGGCTTGGCGCTGGTCGCGCGGCTGACGCAGGACCTGCCGACGTGCAGCGTGCTGGTCGTCAGCAGCTCGCAGGAAGGCAGCCTGATCCTGCAGGCCATGCGGAACGGGGCCAAGGAGTTTCTCGGCTTTCCGCTGAAGCTCGATGACTTTCTGGCGGCGCTCGATCGCATCAAGCAGATCTCCGGAGGCAAGGGCGGCGACGGTCGCGTACGCTCCAGCCAGGTCATCACCGTCACCGGGGCAGCCGGCGGCGTGGGCTGCACCTCGCTGGCCATCAACCTCGCCTGCGCCCTGGCGAAGAACGAACAGTACAGCGTCGCCATCATCGACCTCGACCTGGCGCTGGGCGACGCCGACGTGTGGCTCGACATCATCCCCGATTACACCATTCAGGACGTCGCCGAAAACATTACGCGTCTCGACTACTCGCTGCTGAAGCGTTCGCTCACGCGGCACGACTGCGGCGCGTTTCTGCTGCCGCGGCCCGTGCAGATGGATGATGTCTCGCCCATCACGCCCGACGAACTGCGCCGGGTCGTGGCCCTGCTCAAGTCGACGTTTACGCACCTGGTGCTCGACGTCAGCAAGAGCTACGGTCCGCTGGACATGGCAGCGATGGAAGCCAGCGACTACGTGCTGCTCACCACGCAGCTCGATCTGCCCTGCCTGCGGAACGTCGTGCGGCTGATGCAGACCTTCGACCACAACGAAGGGCTGGGCGAGAAAATCAAGGTCGTCGTCAACCGCCTCGGGCTCGAAGACTCGCAGATCAGCCTCTCGAAAGCGCTGGAAACGATCGGCCGCGAGATCTTCTGGCAAATCCCCAACGACTACGCGACGATGGTCGAATCGCGCAACAACGGCATCCCGCTGATCGCTTCGGCCCCGAAGGCGAAGCTGACCCGCTCGATCGAGCAGCTCGCGCTGGCGCTGGGCGGCGTCGCCGCCGCCGGCGACGCTCCCGAGGAGAAAAAGCCCCGCCGCGGGCTGTTCAGCTTCCTCTCCAGCGCCGGGAAATAGGGGCTCGCGATCTTTACGGCCGTTTTCCCTGCGCCTTCAGCCGCGCCCGGGGGAAGCTACTTCTTAGCCGTCTGCGCCACGACTCTCTCGCTTCCGAATTACCGTGAGGGTCGCCGCATCGACTAGGGGCGGTTCTTTCGGGATCTCGACCGTCCGCAGGG
>JAHWKJ010000637.1 GCA_019347905.1 Planctomycetota bacterium | reverse complement strand
GCGGCGACGATCAACCTTCAACGTTTTCATGAGCAGTCTCCTGTTGGAAGTCTTCATTCAAGGCGCGCAGCAAATAGCTGCCGCTGCGCGCGGCCAAGGCCCGCTCGTCGGGTTTCGCGATCTCCAGCGCCAGTCGATAGCAGGCCAGCGCGCCGCCGGGATCGTGTCCGGCCTTGAGGAACCCATCGCCGTTGCGCCACAGGCGGGCGAAGGCGTTGGACCGCTCGTCCGGCGTCGCCGTCCGCAGGGCCATCTCGTAGCACCGCACGCCGCCGGCCGGGTCGTGCAATTCGTGAAAGTAAACGTCGCCCAGCCGGGACAGCGACTCGAACGCATTCCGCGGAGCGCTTTCCTGCCGAACGTTTTCCTGCGGTTCGTGGGGCGGAAGCGGCACCATCCCATCGGCGAGACCGTCACTCCGCTCGCGACGTGTCGCATCGTCGACGCCCGCGTGACCGCGTCCTGACGGCGGCGGATCGTCGCTCGATGCCTTTGCGGCGGGACCGCTCTCCGAAAGAGAGCCGCCGGCGACTCGAGGATCGGCGGCCTGCCACTCTCCGAGCCGGTCGATCACAGACATCGTGGCCGCTCCCGCGGCATAACACGCGACGCAAGCCGCAAACAGCGCGGCTCGGCGGCCGTGTCGCCGGCGGCGGACCACCCGCGTCGTCTGCTGGAGAAGATCCTCGCGGAGGCTCTCGTCCGGACCGCCGTCCGTCGGCGCCAGCAATTGATCGAGACTCGGGCTCAGTTCATCAGGACGGTTCATGGCTCTCACCGGTAGTTCGAGCATAGGATTTGCGAAAGGCATCGCGGGCTCGGCCGAGCAGCGACTCGACCGCTTTGGCCGACTGGCCGCCGGCCGCGGCGATCTCGATGACCGAACGCCGATCGACATACTTGGCACGCAGCACGTCCTCATAGTGCGGCGGCAGGGTCGCGAGCGCCTGAGCGATTGCGGCGGCGCGCTCCCGCTGTTCCAGCGGCTGTTCCGGCCGCCGGTCGTCGGCTGGCTCGAGCCGGCTGCCGGTGCCAGTGACCTGCCCATTAGTGCCGCGGATGCGGTTCCTCAGCACGTTGGCCGCAATACCCCGCAGCCAGTCGACGAAACTTCCCACATCGGGGTCAAATTTGCGGATGCGGCGCACGGCGATCATCCAGGTTTCCTGCAACACGTCGTCGGTCCAGTCGGTTCGTCCGGCGCAGCGCCAGACAATGTAGGCGCGGGTGCGGTTGTAAGCGCGTTCATAGAGCTCGCGCCAGGCGTCTTCGTCGCCGGCGAGCACGGCCCGCTTCAGGCTCCGCTCCCGGGCCGCCTCGTCGTCGCGTTGCATGTGTCCGCCGCAGTCGAAGTGCGTTGGGCCTGCATGGTACTATTGTGGCGCCGAGGAAGAATCCTTCGAGTCTTCTTGAAAAAGGGGGGGCAACACGCCGCCGTGGAAATCCGCCGTTTTGCCGAGCGCGTGCTGTTGTCGCGGTCACTGGAGGAAAAGCTCCAGCGGCCTGAGGGGCCGCTGACGGACGAAGCGCCGGGGGAACCGCTGCACGTTTCCGTCCCCGGACGGCCGGCGGAACTGGAGTTCGCGCCCCGGCGAACGGCACCGCGGATGCCAAGCGCCGAGGCCTTGGCCGACCCGCGGAAGCGCGGCGTCGCCCACCACATCATGGCGAACCATGAGCTGCAGGCCGCCGAGGTGATGGCCTGGGTGCTGTGCCAGTTCCCGGATGCTCCCGCTGAGTTCCGCTCGGGCCTCGTGCGAATCCTCGCGGACGAGCAGCGGCACACGCGGATGCACGCCGAGCGCGCGGCCGCGCTGGGCGTGCCCTTCGGCAGCCTTCCGGTCAACTGCTACATCTGGAAGAAGGCGCTCGCGTTCGGCTCGGTGCTCGATTACGTCGCGGGTCTGCCGCTGGTGTTCGAGGGCCGCAACCTCGACCACACGCTCCAGTTCGAGGAATGGTTTGCGCGGGTGGGCGATGAGCGCGGCGCGGCCGTCTTTCGCGGCATTCACCGCGACGAGATCGAGCACGTGCGGTTCGGCATCGAATGGCTCCGCCGCTTGAAGCCTCCCGGCATGAGCGACTGGGAAGCCTGGCAGACTCACCTGCACTGGCCGCTGCGAGCCGAGAAAGCGCGCGGCGACACGCTGCACCGGGATTCTCGCCGAGCCGCGGGGATGAGCGAAGACTTCCTCGACCGCCTGGACGCGGCCGTCGGCGAAGTATAGGACGGATCGCCCTGCATTTCAGGAACACATCAACCCGAAGCGTCAGCGAGGGCGTGCGGCAGTGAGTGTTTCCAATCCCTCGCTTACGCTTCGGGTTAGTGTGCGTGAGCTCGTGAGCGAAGGATTCATCCTTTGCAATAGGCGCAGGGCCCATTTGCAATCTGTCCCATCGTGCGGTACGGATGGAACACAGGTCCGCGTGTCGCTGCAAGTCACACCTGCCCTTTCATATTGAGAACCTCCGCCATGCAGAAGTGCGTGTTCGCAATTCTCGTCTCGCTCTGGCTCTGTCCGCAGCCGGCTCTGTCGGATGAAAAATCCGACGGCAAAGGCGAGGGGGCACGCGAGGAAAGTTTCGACGTCGTCGTCTACGGCGGGACGAGTGGTGGCGCCATCGCCGCCGTGCAGGTGCGGCGGATGGGCAAGAGCGTCGTGTTGATCGAACCGGGGCGGCACATCGGCGGCCTCACCTCCGGCGGGCTCGGGGCCACGGACATTGGCAACAAGGCTGCCATCGGGGGATTGTCGCGCGAATTCTACCGCCAGATCGCCCGCCACTACGCCGAAAACGACGCCTGGCGGTGGGAAACACCCCCCCTCAATCCCCCCCTTACTAAGGGGGGGCAAGGGGGGGTCCGGCGGCAACAAAGCGGCGAAGATACGATGTGGACCTTCGAGCCACGCGTCGCAGAAGCCATCTACCGGCGAATGCTGGCCGAGGCCAAGGTGCCGGTCGTGTTCGGGGAGCGGCTCGATCTGGAGCGGGGCGTCCGCAAGGACGGCGGGCGCATCGCGGCGATCGTCATGGAGAGCGGCCGAACCTTCCGCGGCCGTGTCTTCATCGACGCCACCTACGAAGGCGACCTGCTGGCGCTTGGCGGCGCTCGGTTCACCGTCGGCCGCGAAGATAATGCGACCTACGGCGAGACGCTCAACGGCGTGCAGGTGAAAAACGCTGTCCACCACCAGTTCGTCAAACCCGTCGACCCCTACGTGAAGCCGGGCGATCCGGAGAGCGGACTCTTGCCGGGGATCGAACCCGGCCCGCCGGAGCCGGACGGCACCGGGGACCATCGCGTGCAGGCCTACTGCTTCCGCATGTGCACGACCGACGTGAAAGAAAACCAGGCCGACTGGGTGAAGCCG
>JAHWKJ010000110.1 GCA_019347905.1 Planctomycetota bacterium | reverse complement strand
CCGGCTCGCTGGGCCATGCGGCGAGCTGACAGACCCGAAGCCGACGCCACCGCCGGTGCGCGCTCCGGCGAAAACGACGACGGCCTCGAAGGCATCATCCCCCGCGGGGTCTTGCGGAGCCTGCTGTCGGCCCTGCAGCACCGCGACGCCGCCACCGTCCGCCATGCCCGCCGCACGGCCATGCTCGCCACTGGCATGGCCCGTCACCTCAAGTGGGAAGGGCGGCCGCTCAAGGTGCTGGAAGTGGCGGCGCTCGTCCACGACATCGGCAAGATCGGCGTGCCCGATCACATCCTCTTGAAGCCCGGCAAGCTCTCGGCCGACGAAGCCGAGCTGATGGTCCTGCACCATAACGTCGCCGTGGACGTGCTGCAGTCCTGCCGCGTCGAACCGCAGGTCGTCGAATTCGTGATGCAGGCGCACCGCTTCTACGACGGCTTCCGCGAGAACGAGTACCGCCTGGGCCGCGACGTGCACCAGGGGGCGCGGATCCTGGCCGTGGCGGACGCCTACGATTCGCTGCGCACGGATCAGACCTACCGGCCCGGCAAGCCGCACGACGAGATCATGCAGGTGCTGCGCGAAGCCGGCGGCGTGCAGTTCGACGGCAACGTGGTCGAGACGCTGGGCCGCTGGATTCAGCAGGAGGGGCTGCCGTTCGATGCGGACGAGGTCTCGCCGCGCGAGCCGGCTTCCGCGGACGGTCCGGCCTCGCTCGAATGCGACACGCTCTGTCAGATTTTCTCGTACCTGTACGTGCTCGAAAGCCTCTACGACGGGTTCTACCTGGTCGACAGCGATCTGCGGTTCGTGGTCTGGAACCGCGGGGCCGAGACGCTCACCGGCCGCCCCGCCGCCGACATGCTGGGGCAGACGTGGACCCGCGAACTCTTGAAGCCCTCCAGTGCAGACGGGCACCGCCTGCCGGAGGGGCAGTGCCCGATGCAGCGGGTGATCGCCGACGGCCGGCCGATGACCACGCTGGGACGCATCCAGTCGGCCGACGGCCGCTGGCTCGACATCGAGTCGCAGGCGGTGCCGATCGCCGATGCCGAAGGCCGGCTGCACGGCGTGGCCGAGATTTTCCGCAATCTCTCGCGCACGACGCGCCGCCCGCGCGAATACCGCGAGCTCAAGATCGCCGCCAGCCGCGACGCGCTCACGTCGCTGGCCAATCGCGGCGAGCTGGAGACGCAATTGGCGCTGCTCTTGAAGGACTTTCATGGCGGCAAATCGCAGGGCGAGCTGTTCAGCGTCATCTTCCTCGACATCGACTTCTTCAAAAGCATCAACGACACGCGCGGCCATGCGCTGGGCGACCGGGTGCTCGTGGACGTGGCGCGCCTGCTGGAGCAGGAAACGTACTCCGGCGAGCTTGTCGGACGTTATGGCGGCGAAGAGTTCGTCGTGCTGTGCCCGGGCACGGGACTCGACGACGCTTATCGCCGGGCCGAGCGGCTGCGGAACTCGCTGGCCGCGGCCCGCATCGCCGAGCTCAACGACTTCAAGGTGACGGCGTCGTTCGGCGTGGCGACGGTCGAAGAGGGCGATTCGGTGCAGAGCCTGCTCCGCCGGGCGGACAGCGCGATGTACATGGCGAAGGCCGCGGGCCGTAACAAGTCGCGCTCGCTCACCGTCGCCGAGCAGTCCCGCGAAGAGGCGCGGCCGCCCGAGGATATCGATCCCGATCCGTTCGTGTTCCGCGCGTCGTTCAAGGCCTGCGTGGCGGCGAACATGATCGTCTACAAGCTGGGCGGCTTCGTGAACGACTATGGCGCGCGGCTGAAAGACGTGGGCGAAACGCGGGCGGTGCTGCACGTGGGTTCGCTGGGGCTGTGGCCGTTCTGGGGCCGCCGCGACTCGCGCCGCCCCGTCGAAGTCGAAGTCTGCTTTGAGGCCCCGGACAGCCCGACGTCGCCCGGCCGCCGCCTCACGAGCCCGCAGATCGACGTGCGGGTCGTCGTCCGCCCCCGCGGAAGAATTCGCAACGCCGAAACCTTCGAGCGCCGCGCCCGCGATGTCGTGAAGACGCTGCGGTCATACTTTGTGGCTGGATAGCTGCCAGCTTTCAGCGGTCAGCTTCCAGCCAGAAGCGGCAAACCGGACAAGCTGATCGCTGACCGCTCGGCTTTCAGCCGCGGCAGCGGCGGCAGAGGGTAGCCCACGGCGCGAGCCGTGGGGAAGTCGGGAAGAGTAATCCACCATCAGCCCCGGTAGGGGCGACAGAAGCGTGGAAGCCCTTCTGCCGCCCCTACCGGGGCTGAGCGCTTCAGGTTGCAACGCTCCCCACGGCTGGCGCCGTGGGCTACTGTCTGCCGCCGCTGCCGCGGCTCAAAACAGCGGGGCAATCGGACGCCCCTCCGCGATTCGGTGCGGGCGGTCGGTGGCATCGCGGTAGTGGCCCGCCGGGTCGATGCCCAGGCTCGAAAACACCGTCGCGGCCACGTCCCACGGTCCCCAGGTTTCCGACGCCGGATAGGCTCCGAGGCGATCGGAGCGGCCGATGACCTTGCCGCCCGCGACGCCCGCGCCGGCCGCCGCGATCGAGTACACGGCGGCCCAGTGCTTGCGGCCGGGAGACGCGCCGGCGAACCGCGGCTCCAGCGCCACCAGCGGCGCCCGACCGAACTCGCCCATCAGCACCACCAGCGTCGTCGCCAGCAGGCCCCGCCCATCGAGATCTTCCAACAGGGCCGAGACGCTCTGGTCGAACCGCGGCAAGAGGTACTGCGACATCACGTCGAAGATGTCGTTGTGCGTGTCCCAGCCGTAGAAGTCCGGCTCGTCGGGGTAGTTGTCCTGCCCGCGGCTTTGATGGTTCCACACGACGGTGACGAGCGGCACGCCGGCTTCCACCAGCCGCCGCGCTAAGAGGCACGCCTGTCCGGAGCGGTTGCGTCCGTAGCGCTCGCGCAGTTCGGTCCGTTCGCGCGAGAGGTCGAAGGCGGTCCGCGTCTCCGGGCGCTGCAGCATCTCGAAGGCCTGCCGATATTGCAGGTCCGCGTCGGCCAGCAGGCGGTGGGTCTCCATGCGACGCAAGTGGCGGTCGAGGGATGCCAGCAGCGAACGCCGCGCTTCGATCCGCACGTCGGAAAGCTCCTCGCGCCGGTCCAATCCGGGGATGACGACCGGCCCGGCCGTCACGTCGCCCACCACCAGCGGGTCGTACTCGCGGCCGAGAAACCCGCCGTATTGCCCCGGCGCGAGGTTGCCGGGTGCGATGATCGCGGGAGCGTTCACGTGCAGGGCCGGCTCGACGAACGGCGATTCCGGACGCACGCGCTTCAAAATGGAGGCGTGCGTGGGGCGGTCTTCGGGCTGCGGCGGCGGATTAGAAGACCGCCGCGCATGGTAGTGCCCCGTGAGCGTGAGATACACCGCCGAGCCGTGGTCGAGATCCTCGTGCGACATCGAGCGCACGATGGCGTAGCGGTCGGCCAGCTTCGCCAGCCGCGGCATGTGCTCGCACAGCCGCGTGCCGGGCACGGCAGTGGGGATGGATCCGAACGCGCCGCGGACTTCGAGCGGCGCGTCGGGCTTGGGATCCCACGAATCGAGCTGGCTCTGCCCCCCGCTGGCGAACACGATGATAACGGAGCGCGCCTTGCCGAAACCCGCGGTCGCATCTGCGGCCGTTTCACCGCGGACGCTCGCTGCCAGGCCGGCCGGAGCGAGTGCAGCCGGCGCGGCGATTCGCAGCCATTCCCGCCGCGACAGCCGGCCGCCAGCTCCGGGTTGTTCGAGGAGGAAGCGAATCATGTCCCACGTGAGATGAGCAACTTGGACGGCCTACCGGGCGTCTGCTACGCTCCCTGCCATGTCGCGCGGCTTTCTGGGCAACAATGCGTCGCTGATGCTCGACGTGGTCGTGTGCGCGCTCGTGCTGGTCGTGCCGGTGCTCATTTACAGTATCTATGTGGTGAAGGTCCGCCGCAACTACACGCGACACCGCAACATCCAACTGGGGCTCGGCGCCCTCTTGCTGGCGACGGTGGCGGCATTCGAGATCGACATGCAGCTCGTGCACGGCGGCTGGCAGAACATCGTCAACCGGCCGGGCGAGCCGCCGCGCCTCGACGCCGACGAGATGGCCGCCGCGCGCGGCCTGCTGTCGGTGCACCTGGTGTTCGCCGTCTCGACGCCGGTGTTGTGGGCCCTCACGCTGCTGCTGGCCTGGCGGCGGTTCTCCTCGCCGCCGGTCCCGGGCCTTCACAGCCGCTGGCACAAACGTCTGGGCTGGCTCTCGACAATCGACATCGGCATCACGTCGATCACGGGACTGGCGTTTTACTATCGGACGTTTATGTCATGATAACGTGCTGAATTGGTATGATGCAGACGAAAGGCCGCCCGCCGATCGAGGACGCTGTCATGCCCATTCACGACTGGACTCGCGTGAATGCGGGAATCTTTCACGACTTTCACCATGCGTGGATTGACCAGACGAAGCGCGTTTTGAACCGTCGATTGTTGCCGTCGGGCCATTATGCGTTGGCAGAGCACCTTGTCGTCCGCCGCGGGCCTGAATTCCTCACGCTAAAGCAGCCTGCATCGGGAGAGGTTCCCAGCGACGAGCCGGGCGGCGGCGTGGCGCTGGCGGGCCGTCCGCCGCGGGTCCGCTTCCATGCCATAGCCGAAATCGATTGGTACGCGGAGAAAGCCAACGCGATCGTGATTCGGCACACGAGCGAGCATCAGGTCGTCGCGATGGTCGAGATCGTCTCGCCCGGCAACAAGAGCAGACGCCACGCTCTGCGCTCTTTTATCGAGAAGGCTGCCGAGATGGTGCGAAACGGCATCCACCTGTTGATCGTGGATTTGTTTCCGCCGGGGCCACGCGACCCGGAGGGCATCCACAAGGCCATCTGGACCGAGCTGACCGACAACGACTTTGTGCTGCCTGCCGATCAACCGCTGACGCTGGCGGCGTACCTTGCCGCCGAGTGCCGGGAAGCATTCGTGGAGACGACGGCGGTCGGCGAGACGCTCCCGGACATGCCGCTGTTCCTGACGTCCGGCATCTACGTCCCGGTCCCACTGGAGGCGACCTATCGCGCGGCGTGGGAAGCGGTGCCGCGCTTCTGGCGGAACGAACTCTCAGGCGGCGCGGCCGAATCGGCGTAGCGTCGCGCGAGACAAGGCGGTGGAACAGGAGTTAACGAAGGCAACGGAGTTCCAGTTCCGTCGCCGGCCCTGGTGCCACAGTCTTTCTCCGTTCCCTCTGTTATCTCCTGTTCAAACCCGACGGCCGCACAACTTAGGGAGCGGGCACCGCATTGCGGAGCAGCAGAAAGGGCGGACCCTCTGGTGGGCGGTCGACAAGCAGCACAACAGTCCGATCAGGCGGGGCCGTCAAACGATGGCGGCCGCAGCCCTGCAGCCGACGTGCCGCCGCCGATCGAGATCGGCTGGATTGTGGCAGGGACGCTTGACGACTTCGCTCATGAGGCGGTCCGCCGGGCTCACCGGCGAGCGCTCCAGCATCTGCACGCGAGCTTTCCCGGTTTCGATTGGCGAATGCCGCTGGTGCATCGCCAGGAAGCATTATTCGAGCGCCGTGCAGAGCCGATGGCGCTGCTGGATGTGGCCGACGCCGAGCGCGAGCTGCAGCGCTGGGACTTCGCGATCGTGGTGACGGCGGCCGATCTGATCAGCCACTACCGCCCCTATGCGCTGGCCGTGCTGTCTCGGGCACTGGAGGCCGGCGTCATCTCGACGTGGCGGCTCGATCCCCACGAGCCCGAGCACGAGGCCGACAGCGACTGGCGAATCGACCGCATGGCACAACGCCTCGAGGCCTTGTTTCTGCACATCATCGGTCGTCGGCTGGGGCTCGAGTTTTCGAGCGACGAGGCCAATTATCTCTTCGACCCGCAATCGGTGGAAGCTCTCGACGCCATGCGCCGCTGGAGCGCGGGTGGACTCGACGAGGCGCGGCGCCGCCTCGCAGAAATCGCCGACGTGCGGGTCGAGGAGGAGGCCTCGTTCCGTCATGCGACTCGCGCGCGGTTCTACCTGCGGAGCCTGTGGGTGAACCGGCGCGAGATTGTTTCGGCGGTGTGGGAGGCGCGTCCCTGGCAGTTTCCCTTTCGGCTGAGCCGCCTGACGACGGCGGCCACGTCGACCATGCTCGTCCTGCTGATGACGGCTGAGGCCTGGGATCTGGGAATGACGCAATCTGTGTGGAGCGCGACCGGCGCCTCACTGGCACTGCTGTTGTTGACGACCCTCTACGTCCTGTTCCGCCAGCAACTGGTGCTGCGCCGGGACCGGCGTGGAGTTCTGAGCGAGCAGCTCGTGGTGAAGAACGTGTCCAGTTTCGCGGTCGTGCTGGGAGGCATGCTGACCACGTACCTGCTGCTGTTCGCCGTGACGCTGGCGATCGGCTTCACGTTCTACAGCCCCGCCCTGATCGAGCAGTGGGCCGCTTCGGTCGCCGGCGAGATCGGCGGCAGGCACCGTCTGTTACTGGCGGCATTCATCGCCTCAGTGGGCATATTCACCGGAGCACTGGGGGCATCCTTCGAGTCGCAGAGCTATTTCCGGTATGTGACGTACGTTGACGAGGAGACGTGAGCCATGTCCCAGGTGCAGACACAACCGCTGGCGGGCGATGCAACGATAGTCGGCCGGCGAGTCTTTCTCCGGAGCGCGTGCGTTGCGCTCGTGCTGGCGTGCTCTACGGCAACCGGAAGCCATGCGGGCGAGTGGGCGTTCGACGTGCAGTTCACGAGTGCAGTGCGGGACGAGCCGTTTTCCGGACGCGTGTACCTGTTCTTCAGCCGCCGTGAAGCAGAGCCGCGGCTGGGGCCGAATTGGTTTCAGCCGGAGACGTTTTTTGCACGCGACGTGAAGGATTGGCGGCCGGATACGCCGCTGCGGTTCTCGTCCGATGCCGACGAGGGCGTGCGGGCGCGTGCCGGTGAAGCGGGAGATGCTGGTGCGGGCGGCCGGCTGAAGCCGGCCACTACGAGCCGGATGCTGTCGTATCCGGGCGCGCCGCAGACGTTCGACCCCGTCGGCTACCGCGTGCAGGCCGTGGCGCGCTTCAATCCGCTGGAACGCACCATCGGGACGGGTGCCGGCAACGGGTTCAGCGCGGCGGTGAAGGTTGGCGCAGACTCATCCGCCCAGCCGCTCGTGCTGACGATCGACCGGCTCGTTCCACCACCGATGCCGGAGGAGACGCGGTGGACGAAGCTCCTGGAAGTGCCCTCCGAGGCGCTGAGCCGCTTTCATGGCCGGCCGGTGTCGCTGCGTGCGGCTGTCACGCTCCCGGCGAGCTACTACGATGCCCCTGAGCGGCGGTATCCGGTGATGTTCATTATTCCCGGCTTCAGCGGCAGCTACACCGAAGCGATTTCCGAGAAGCCCGTCGAAGAGGACAACGCCGGCGGCGTCGAATTCCTACGGGTGACGCTCGAGCCGGGTTGTCCGCTGGGGCATCACGTGTTTGCCGATTCGGCGAACAACGGACCAGTGGGCACCTCGCTGGTGACGGAGTTCCTGCCGGAATTCGACCGCCACTTCCGCACGGTTCCGCAGCCGACGGGGCGGTTCCTCACCGGCCACTCCTCCGGCGGCTGGAGCAGTCTGTGGCTGCAGGTCACGCATCCCGAGACGTTCGGCGGCGTATGGAGCACCGCCCCCGACCCCGTCGACTTCCGCGACTGGCAGCAGGTCGATCTCTATCGCAACGGTGCCAACGTCTACGTCGATGACGAGGGCAACGAGCGGCCCATCGCCCGCCGCGGCGGAAAGCCCGCATTGTGGTACCGCGAATTCGCCCGGATGGAATGGGTGCTCGGGCATGGTGGGCAACTTCACAGCTTCGAGGCCGTATTCAGCCCGCGAGGCGACGACGGAAAGCCGCGGTTGATGTTCGACCGCGAAACCGGCGCCGTCGATCCCGCAGTGGCCCGCGCGTGGCAGGAGTACGATATCCGTCTCGTGCTGGAGCGCAACTGGCGCACCCTCGGTCCAAAGCTGGCCGGCAAGCTGCACATCTTCATGGGCGACGCCGACACGTTCTACCTGGAAGGTGCGACGAAACGTCTCAAAGCCTCGCTGGAAGAATTGGGCAGCGACGCCGTCGTCGAAATCCACGCCGGCAAAGACCACGGCACGCTGCTCTCCCCGGCATTGCGGAATCGCATCCGGCGGGAGATGACCGCCGCGTTTCTGGCGGCTCATCCGGAACACGCCGCCGCAGCACGGCTTTCGATGCCGTCCGACAGAATCGGCCCCGCGTCAGTCGAGGGGAGCGCGGCCGGCGAGCGGTCCGGCGAAATGACAGTCGGCACTGGAGTTCCAAAGCTCGGCGGGCTGCTTACGGCTCGTCGTCTTTGGCATCCACCGCCTTCTCGACCTCGTTGAGAAGCTGGTCGAGGCGGAAGGGCTTGTACAGCACCGCCTGCAGGCCTTCCTGGCGGGCCTTGACGATCGAGTGCGTCGGGTCGTAGCCGAAGCCCGTCATCAGAATCACGGGCAGCCGGTCCTTCATCGTGCGAAGCTGGTGGAAGCAGTCGTAGCCGGTCATGTCGGTCAGGCGGATGTCGGCGATGACCGCGTCGTAGTTGAAGGCCCGCACCATCAGAAACGCTTCGCTGCCGTCGTGAGCCGTCTCGACCTCGCAGCCGTAGCGGCCCAAAAGCTCGTGGGCGGCGCGGCGGACGGATTCGTCGGCGTCGACCACCAGGATCCGCTTGCGGCGGAGCTTGGGACGCTCGGGACGCCGCGGCAGGGCGGTGTGCCCCATCTTCGGACGGATCTTCTCGCCCACCTTCTGGATCAGGAGCTTGATGTCGCGCGTGTGCTTCAGCACGCGGCGCAGACGCTCGGCCACTTCGGCGTCGTGGCCGATGTACTTCTCGAGGATCCAGGCGGCATCGTTGAGAATCTCGTCGACGGGGTGGGCCACTTCGCGGAGGATCCGCTCGGTGTTCTCCGTCGCCGTCGTCAGCTTTTCGGCAACCAGCAGCTCCAGCGTGTTGAGCGCGACGGCGACTTCGCGGCTGAACAGTTCCAGAAACTGCAGGTCGTTCTCGTCGAACGCGCCGGGCCGCGTGCTCTCGACGTTGAACGTGCCCAGGATCTCATCGTGCAACACGAGCGGCACGGTGAGCGAGCTGCGGGCGCCCGGCGCTCCGGGCAGGTACAGCGGATCGCTTTCGATGTCTTCGCAGAGGTAGCTCTTGCCGGTGGCCGCCACGAAGCCGGTCACGCCGTTGCCGGTGGGTTCCGCGTACAGCACGCGATCGGCGGCCAGCGGCTGCATGCCCACGGCCAGGAGCGGTTCGAGCTGCTTCGTCCGCCGGTCGACCAGCCGGATCTCGACGGTCTCGAATTCGAGCAGATCCTTGGTGTAGTGCAGGATGCGGGATTTGAGCAGGTCGATCCGTTCCTCGACCGACATTTCGAGGATGTCCTGCGGCGCGAGGTCGCCCAGCTCCAGGCCCGCCTGGTAGATCGCGTTCAGCTTCTGCCGCTGGAGCACTTCGGCCGAAACGTCGCGGACGACGATGGCGAGCTGCTCGGGCATTTCCTCGCCGTCCTCGAAGACCGGGCGGGCGTGGACCTCGAAGTACAGCTTTTCGCCCACGCGCAGGGTGCTGCGGGCCGGCTCCCCCGCGCCCAGGGCGGTGTGGAAGGGGCAGAAATCGGGACCGAGAATCTCGGGCGTGCCGAAGGCCTCGTAGAAGCCCAGTCCCGTCAGCGGACCGTCGACCTGGGCCAGTTCCTGGAGGCGGGCGTTGTACCACTGGATTCGCAGATCGGCGTCCAGCAGCACGACGCCATCGGGAATCTGCTCCAGAATTCCCGCCGCCTCCAGTACGCGAGCGGTCTCGGTGGCCAACCTCTGTTACCCTTCATGCAGGACCGACGGAAGCCGCCGAATTATAGGACTGCTTTTTCGAGTGGACAAGCAAACGGCAGGGTGGGACGCAAAGGCGCTAAGGCGCGAAGGAGCCGCAAAGGCAGGTTCGGATGACGCCCTGTGGTACCGACGATGCCCGGTGCGGCCGGTGTCGGGGTGTGGCTGGTCATGCCATAATGTCTGCGGCTCGACTGCGGCTTCGCCCGTCGCGAGCGCCTTTACTCTCATCGGCCGGATCAGACAGCCGTTCTTGAGCTCATTTTGACGAGCGTGCGGGATTTGATGCTTTCATCACGGAGGACAGTGCGAGATCGCCGCCTGCTCTGGCTGCTGTGCCTGGTGATCGCAGGGGCCGGATCCGCCATTGCCGAGGAACATTCGAGGGCGATCACCACTTCCGGGCAAACGCTGGCGGGCCGCCTCTCGGGAAATTCTCCGAATGAGCTGCGGTTCCATCCGTCGGACGCGCAGCCTTCAGTTCCCGTCCGCCACCTGTTGCGGATCGAACGGCCGGAGCAGTTGACGGCGGGAGTCGGCGGGGCGTGGCGGCAGTTCTGGCTGGCCGGCGGCGAATGCCTCAGCGGCACGCTGGTCTCCATTGAACGCCGGCAGGTCACGGCGGATCTGCGCGGGGTCGGACGAGTGACGCTGCCGGCATCCGCGCTTGCGGCTGTGGCGACACCCGCGGGACTCGAGGACGTGCTGTTCCGGCCGGGGATCAGTTGGCCGTTGCGTGCAGTCCTGGAGCAGCCGGTGTCGTCCGGCTTAGTCAGCTTCGACATCGCCGCGCCGCACGATGATCATGAGGCGCAGCCCATTTCCGGGTGGACCGCCGTATTCGCGTTTCAGAACGGTGCCGACGCGCGCGAACTCGTCGTCGAGTGTCGGCAGAACGGGCGAAGCATCGTCCGCGCGAGACCGCCGGACGCGCGATTGTGGAGCCTGCAAACGCTTCCCGTCGCTGACGGCGGAACGGTCTCGCTGCAGTTCGACGAAAACCGCACGGTCGTGGCGCTCGGTGACCGGATGATCGCGGCCGGGCCGTCGCCGGGACGACTTACGGAGGTTCGCCTCACAGCCGACGCCGCGGACGACGAAGCGCCGAGTCCGGCGGTTTCGCGGCTGGTCGTGCGACGCGTCCTCGAGCCGTCCCCGTTGCCGCCCCGCTCCGACGATTACGATGTCGCAGTCCTGGCCGCGGGCGACCGGCTGTTCGGGCGGTTGATGGCAGGAACACGTGAGAGTTTCACACTCAAAGGGGCGTTCGGCGAGGTGCGTCTTCCGTGGACGAAGACGCGGGCGTTGCTTTTCCACCACGAGCCGGCACCGGCGGGCAGCGTGGCCGGGCTGGTCGCGCGGATCGAACTGCAGCCCGTGCTCGGCGGCTCCAGCGCGAAACCGGAGTGGCTCATCGCCGCTATGACCGCGGCCGCGGACGACCGTCTCACAATCGCTCATCCGCTCCTGGGTGAGAGGGAGTTGGCCCTCGATGAGATGCGGCGCATCGAACCGCTGTTCGAGGGGCGGCTGATCCCGCTAACCTTCGAGACGCTGCATCTTGGCGACGAGGTGCGGCCGTCATTCCAGCGGCCGCAGCCCCAAGGCACCGACGCTTCCGGCACGTTCGACTTCGATGCCGCAGCACACGGAGACGTGTTCTTCACCGGGGACGTCAGCGAGATGGAGCCTTCCAGCACCGACACGCCCCTCGGCAGTCCATGGCTGGCCGAACTGCGGGCGGGATTCCTCCTGACGGAGCTGTTCATCAACGGCCGGCGCCTGGGCAGCTTGAATGAGCGGCTGCGCTTCCGCCCGCCGAGCGAACGGCCCCAGCAGATCGAAATCCCGGTGCCGCAGGAATTGCTGCGAAAGGGCGAGAACCGCTGGGAGCTTCGGCAGCGTGCCTCGCGCAGCCGGCCGGCGAATTATGACGACTGCGAAATCGTCCGTGCGGCGATCAACATCAGATCCCCGAGCGAATGAAGATCTCGTCGCCGTCCTGGACCACGTAGTCTTTGCCCTCGACGTGGTGCAGGCCGGCGGCTTTGAGCTCCCGCTCCGATCCCAGCCGCACGAGGTCGTCGACGGCCCAGACTTCGGCCCGCACGAACCCGCGGGCGAGGTCGCTGTGGATTTCGTCGGCCGCTTCGAGCACGGTCGAGCCGCGCTTCAGAAGCCATGCGTGCACTTCCTTCTCCGCGGCCGTGTAGAACAGGATCCGGTCGGTGACCTCGAAGATCGCCCGCAAGAGCCGCTCGCGCGACGGCTCCGCCAGGCCCATCTCGCGGGCGAATTCCGCTCGCTCGCTCTCCGGCAGTGCCTGAACTTCCAGCTCCAGTCCGGCCGGCGCCGCGACGACGCGGTGGCCCAGCCCTGCCAGCTTCTCGATCGCCGCCCGGTCGTAATCGCTGTCGGCGGTGTTGAGCAGCACGAGCTGCCGCTTGCGCGTGAGCAGCGAGAACGAGCGGCAGGCCTCTTCCTGAAGCTCGCTGAATTCCATGTCGCGCACCGCCTGTCCCTCACCCAGCCGCTCGGCGATCGGCTGCAGCGCTTCCCCCTCCGCCTTCAGCTCTTCGCGGTCGGGGCGCGGCTTCTTCAAGTCCCTTTCGATCCGCTCGATGCGTCCCGAAACGACCTGCAGGTCGGCCAGCACGAGATCGTCTTCAAACCGCTCGGCATCGGCGAACGGATCGGCCCCGGCAAACGCGCCGATCACGTGCACCAGCGCATAGGCTTCGCGGATCACCCCCAGCCGCTGCGCATTGCCCGCCTGCTGCTGGCGGCTGAGGCCGGGCGTATCGAACAGCTCGATCCGCGGCGGCACGACCTTTTTGGGGTTATAGAGCGCCAGGAGCCGCTCGAAACGCTCATCCGGCAGCGTGGCGATGCCGGCCTGACCGCTGTGCGCCTTGGCCGGATCGGGAGCGACGCCCGTCAACAACTGAAAGACGGCACTCTTGCCGCTGCCCTGATAGCCGACGAGACCGACTTTCATGTTGCCAGCCTGAATCAGATGCTCTCCGCCTCTTTCCGGCCCTTCCGTTCGATGGCCTGCCGGTAGACGTTGAGGTACTCGCCCGCGCTGCGCCGCCACGACCAGTCCTTCTGCATGCCCGCCAGCATCAGCTTGCGCCAGGTGTCGCGGTCGCGGAAGGTGGCCGCGGCCCGGGCGACCGCTTCCACCAGCGCCGCGGGCTGATACTCGCGGAAGCTGAAGCCGCTGGCCGTGCCGTCGGAAATCGTCTCCGGCGTGGCGTCCACCACCGAATCGGCCAGCCCGCCCACGGCGCGTACGATCGGCACCGTGCCGTAGATCTGGCTGTACATCTGGTTGAGCCCGCAGGGTTCGTAGCGGCTGGGCATGAGGTACGCATCGCAGCCGGCCTCGATGCGGTGGGCGAGCGCTTCGTCGAACCCCACGCTCACCGCCGCCCGCCGCGGGTGCTCGCGGGCGAGTTCGCGGACGAACGTCTCATACCGCTCATCGCCCGTGCCGAGGATGCAGAGCTGCACGTTCTCGCGCAACAGTTCTCCCGCGGCCTGCTCGATGAGGTCGAAGCCCTTCTGGTCCGTCAGCCGCGAGATGGTGCCGATGAGCAGCACGTCGGCCGAGACCGGCAGCCCCAGTTCTTCCTGCAGGGCGGCTTTGCATTTCGCCTTGCCGTTGGGTCGGCCGGAGCGGACCTCGCTCTGTG
>JAHWKJ010000636.1 GCA_019347905.1 Planctomycetota bacterium | reverse complement strand
TGTACGACAGACCCGCGTACTTCAAGGGCGCCGTTTCCAGCGCGACCTCGGCCCCCGTCTCGGCCCCCATCTCGCCCACGGCACTGGAGAAGCCGCCGGCGCCGCAATCCGTGATGGCCGTGTACAGGCCGCGGTCGCGGGCGGCGAGAATCACGTCGGCAAGCATCTTTTCCGTGACGGGATCGCCGATCTGCACCGCGCCGCCGGACAGCGTCTCACTCTCCTCGGTCAACTCGGCCGAAGAGAACGTCGCCCCATGGATACCGTCGCGACCCGTGCGGCCGCCGACCGCGACGATGAGGTCGCCCGGCCGCACGTGCTTCTCGCACTTGTCGACGGGGATGAGCGCCACGTTCCCGCAATACACCAGCGGGTTTCCCAGGTAGCGCTCGTCGAAGTACACGGCCCCGTTGACCGTCGGGATACCCATGCGGTTGCCGTAATCCCGCACGCCGGCCACCACGCCGCGAAAGACGGCCCGCGGGTGCAGCACGCCGGGCGGCAGGTCGGCCGCGGGCGTATCGGGCGGGGCGAAGCAGAATACATCGGTGTTGCATACGGGCCGGCCGCCCAGCCCCGTGCCCAGGGGATCGCGGATGACGCCGCCCAGCCCGGTGTTCGCGCCGCCGTAGGGCTCCAGGGCCGATGGATGGTTATGCGTCTCGACCTTGAAGCACGCATGGTGCTTCTCGTCGAACCGCACGACGCCGGCGTTGTCGCGGAACACGCTCACGCAGAAGTCGTCTTCGCCCAGCGTGCGGCGAATCTCGTCGGTCGCCGCAAAGATCGTCTCCTTGAGCAGATTCTGAAACTCGCACTCCAAGCCCACGGGTTCGGGCCCGTGGGCTTCTGCTTCGTCGATTTCGTGCGGAACAATCTCCCGATACCGGATCCTCCCGCGCAGCGTCTTGTGCGAGCAATGCTCGCTCCACGTCTGGGCGATCGTCTCCAGCTCGACGTCGGTCGGATCGCGTCCCAGCTCCGCAAAGTGCGCCTGGATCGCGTGCATCTCGGCCGGCGACAGGAAGAGCTGTCCCGAGCGGCTCAGCTCCGCCAGCCCGCGCTCGCCCATCCCCCGCAGGGGCACGTCGACCAGTTCGAACTCCCACGCCCGCCCCACCGCCAGGCTGTCGAGCACGAGCGGCCCCCGTACCACATGCTCGATGGCATCATTCGCCAGCACCCGCGACGCGAGCCGCGAAACATCGTCCCCGGCGGCATCCGCATTGATGCGATACTTCCGGCAGGTGGCCACATTCTCGACGGAAAACCCCGCATCGCCCAGCGCCCGCTTCGTACTGGCCGCAACGTTATCGGTCACGCCCGGCTTGAACAGCACGTTGAGCAGCAGTTCCCCGCGCCCATTCGTCTCGCTGTGGGGCACCCCG
The DNA here is from genome assembly GCA_019347905.1 of Planctomycetota bacterium. Taxonomy (GTDB): domain Bacteria; phylum Planctomycetota; class Planctomycetia; order Planctomycetales; family Planctomycetaceae; genus JAHWKJ01. Next base: position 2,002 of record JAHWKJ010000636.1, on the reverse strand, counting down.
CCCGCGGCATCGCCGCCCCCATCCAGCCGCGCGACGTCGAACGTCTCAGCGACGAGATCGGCGAGCAGTCCCCTCGCCGCGCGTTCGACGGCTTCGCGGTCTGCATCGGTTTCGATCAAAAACGAGCGCGACGCCGCGACGCGGTCAATCGACCGGACACCGAGCGCCCGCCCCTCGTCGAGCACCCGCCGCCCGTCGCGATCCACCTGCCCCGCCGCCGGCCGGATTTCCACTTCCCAGAGCATGATCGAGCCACATCCCGTTCCCGACACGATTCCGCCGCACCACGTGACAGATTGTAGTGGCCAGGGGGCGCCGGGGAAGGATGGTACGTCTGCTCGACTCGTGTTGGTGTCGCTCGAATGAATCAGGCGATGACCGCTGGCCTCCACATATCGTAAAATCGAACCGTTTCGGCGGGATCTGTCGAAACCAGACACGTCGTCAAATCCTGAATTGGCGACCCTTCGCCCGGTGCGGTACAATATTGGCATGAAGATCATTGTCCGTAACGTGCGGGATCTCGACGCGATCGACCGCGACGTTCTGGAAAGCGTCGTGGGTGAGTCGCGCCGATGGTTCACGAGACGCTGACATCCACCATGTCCAATGTTTTCAAAACTTCCACCAAAGACAAACTCATGACCCGGAACCATCGCAACGGCTGGAAATGGAAAGCCCTCGGGACGGGTGCGGCGGTGATGGCCGGGGTGGGCGCTCGGAGCGCACTCAAGGCCGGATGGACGGCCGTCACCGATGACGACCCGCCGCTCAATCCCGCCGATTCGGATACGGCGTGGTCGCAGGCTTTGATGTGGACTGTGGCAGCCGGCGTAACGGTCGGTCTTGCGCGACTGCTGGCGCGGCGTGGTGCGGCGGAAGGCTGGCGGGCGTGGACGGGATCCTATCCGGGCCGGGCGAGGGCGTAACAGGCAGCCGCAGCACAGATGGACCGTTGCCGCCGTCCGGAGAATTCACTCGTCCGTCACGCAGCCTTCCGACGCCGGCCGCACCGTCTTGATGTACTTGTAAAGCGTGCCGCGGGTGAACTTGTACGGTGGCGCGGTCCAGCCGCTTTTGCGGCGGGTGAGTTCGCTTTCAGTGAGGGCGACGTCGATGCGGTTGGCTTCGGCGTCGATAGTGACCCGGTCGCCGTCGCGGACGAGGGCGATGGGACCGCCCTCCTGCGCCTCGGGCGTGATGTGGCCGACGAGGAAGCCGTGCGAGCCGCCGGAGAAGCGGCCGTCGGTCATCAGGGCGACGTCGCCGCCCAGCCCGGCGCCCATCAGGGCCGACGTGGGCGTGAGCATCTCGGGCATGCCGGGGCCGCCTTTGGGGCCTTCGTAACGGATGATGACCACGTCGCCCTTCTGGATCCGGTTGTCTTCCAGGGCGTGCAGCATGTCTTCTTCAGAATCGAAGCAGCGGGCCGGGCCGGTGAACTTGAGGCCCTCTTTGCCGGTGATCTTCGCCACGGCCCCGTCGGGGGCGAGGTTGCCGCGGAGGATCCGCAGGTGGCCGGTGGCCTTGATCGGGTTGCTCACAGGGCGGACGATGGGCTGGTCGTCGGCGAAGCCCGGCAGGTCGGCGATGTTCTCCGCGAGCGTGCGGCCGGTGACGGTGAGCGTGTCGCCGTGCAGGAGGCCCTCGCTCAGCAGCAGTTTCAGCACGGCCGGAATACCGCCCACGGCGTGCAGGTCTTCCATCACATAGCGGCCGCTGGGCTTCAGATCCGCCAGGTACGGCACGCGGTCGCTGGTGCGCTGGAAGTCGTCGATGGTGAGCGGCACGTCCACGGCGCGGGCCATCGCGATCAGGTGCAACACGGCGTTCGTCGAGCCGCCCAAGGCCATCACCACCACCATCGCGTTCTCGAAGGCTTCGCGGGTCATGATGTCCCGCGGCTTGAGGTCGCGCTCCAGCAGCGCGCGGATCGCCGCCCCGGCCCGAAAGCACTCTTCGAGCTTGGCCGGGTCTTCAGCGGGAATCGACGCGCTGTAGG
>JAHWKJ010000109.1 GCA_019347905.1 Planctomycetota bacterium | reverse complement strand
CCTGCCGGCCGACGAACTTCTCGGCCAGCCCCGGGGCGAGGCGGTGCATCCAGCCGGCCAGCCGGCCCGCGGCGCCGGCGTAGACCTCGCGACGCGGATGGCGCGCCGCAGCGAGGATCTCCCGCGAGACGACCTCGGCTTCGTATACCGGCTTCAGCGGCTCGATCGCCTGCCCCGTGTAATTGGCGCCGTGCTGGAACAGCGGCGTGTCGATGGACGCGGGCAGAATGGTGACAACGTCGATCTCCGTATCGCGCAGCTCCTGGCGGAGGCATTCCGAAAAGCCGACGATTGCGAACTTGCTGGTGACATAAGCGCTGGTGAACGGCTGACCGACTTTCCCCACCACCGACGCCACGTTGATCAGCACGCCGCGGCCCTGCCTGCGGAATTCCGCCAGCGCTGCCCGCGCCCCGTGCACATAGCCGAAGAGATTGGTGTCGATGACCCGGCGGAAGTCTTCGGGCGGCGACTCTTCAAACCGCGCGAACAGCGTCACTGCCGCGTTATTGATCCAGACGTCGAAGCGGCCGAACTCCTCGACGGCCCGGCGGGATAGCGCTTGCACCTGTTCTTCCCGCGTGACGTCGGTGGGCACGACAATGGCGCGGCCCCCCAGCCGGCGGCATTCCTCGGCGACCTCGCCCAACGCCACTTCGTCGCGGGCCGCCAGCACGAGCGCGGCACTCTCGCGGGCAAAGTCGAGAGCGGTCTGCCGGCCGATCCCGCTCGAAGCCCCGGTGATGACAACCACCCGCTGGGAAACGTCGGACATCGCACCGTCTCGCAAAGGTGAAGCATGGACGCCAGTTTCACGATAGGCGAAGCGTCAGCCCCGCGTTATCCGGGTGGAGCAGGGCAACCGAAGGGGCAAAGCCCCGTTCGGCCAGCCAGCGCATCCCCGAGCGAACGCGTCTACTCCGTCTCGACGTCTTCCAGCAGCTTCACGAACTGCGGCTTTTCCAGCCGATCGATGGCCGACCATTTCGTGTGCGCGATCCGGCACATCAGCCGCGGACGCAGCCAGACCGCCGGATAGGGGGACTCCACAAACGGCTCCTTCTGCCGCAGGTCCGGCATTCGCCGGCGCAGCGTGGCAAAGGCCTCGGCGGGGACTTCGTCGGCGGTGATCGAGGCAACAAACGACAGCTTGCCGCCCGGCGGCACCGCAGCCAGCAGAATCCGCTTGAAGACCTTCGCTTCGTCGGGCACGTAGCCCACGATGAGGCAGTCCGTCTGAGGCAAATCGTCGATCGAAAGTTCGTCCTGCGGTTGGGCCTCGCCAACGAACTGGTTCATCGCGTCTTCCAGCGATCCCTCGCCCTCACGGTCCTTGCGGGCCTTCTCCACGATTTCGTGCACGAGGTTTTTCTGCGCCCGCGGCGTGGCCCAGTCCTCTTTGAAGAGCGCGTTGTAGTCCAGTCCGCCGACGATGGCGATCGCCGCGATCGCGGCCGTCAAGCCCCACACGGCCAGGCACAGGCGGCGGGAACTCGCCGGCAACTGGGCCAGCGACGGCCGCCAGATCTCGATCGGCCGCAGAAAGAGATCGAACGGTCCGAAGCGGTCGGAGCGGCGGACCGCCACAAAATACGCCAACACGTGCGCGGTGCCGCCCACGATCAGACCGACGAGCACCTGCAGCAGCGTCCACAACACGCGGTACGGGCTGTCGGCCCGAAGGGACAACCGCGCGGCGACGCTTGCGCTCAGTACGACCAGCACTCCGCCGGAAAGCAGCCAGACCCACGCCGGCACGATCTGCCACAACTTCTCGTCAGCGGCCGTCTCGGCAGCAGGCGTTCGGGCCGACTGCTCCGATTGTGCCGGCCGTGCGGCGCTGCCCAGTGCCGGGTAATAGCCGCAATCGGGGCACCACGATGCCGCACCCCAGGGCGTCGGCGAGCCGCACTGCGGGCATCCCGGCGTCTCGATGGTTTCCAGCGTCTCGGTGGCGGAGCTCGTCTCGACGGTGTCTCCCGTCGTCGATCGTCCGAGTCGATCCAGCAGGACCGCAGCTCGGCGCGAAGTTTCGTTCATGATCGATCCCTGAAGCGAGGGGTTTTTCAAACAGTAGCTCACATTCAGGCAGCGCACGGAGAGAAAGCCGCTCACAGACACGAGAGCGGCTCCTCTGCGGAACCGCGGGTCGCGACGCCTCGGTAGTGTGGATTTCAATCCACACTACCACCCTGCGACGCGATCAGCACGAGCGGCACACGGCGAAGCGTGCGACATCGCTGAGGATTTTGCGGGCCGGGGAATCGTCGAGCGCGCTCAGCCGATGGGTGGCCGTGGCGGCGAATTCTTCGGCGCGGGCGGCGGCAAAATCCAAGGCATCGCTCGCGTCCAGCCACGCGCGCAACTCGGCGGCCGCCGTTCCGCGCGGATGAGAGATCAGCTCGCGCAGCCGGAGCACATCGGCATCGGCGGCAGTCTTCAGCAGCCGGATCAACGGCAACGTCAGCTTCTGCAGGTCGAAATCCGTCCCCAGCGATTTGCCGGTCACCGCTTCGCTGCCCACCAGGTCGAGAATGTCGTCCGCGATCTGGAACGCAATGCCCAGGTCGCGTCCGTACTGTTCGAGCGCCGCCGCAATCTGCTCGTCGGCCCCCGCGTAGTGCGCTCCCAGCCGGCAGCACAGGGCGCACAATTCGGCGGTCTTGGCGTCGATAATCTCCAGGTAGCGGGCCTCGTCGAGGTCGAGGTTCCCGCGCTCGTGCACTTGGGCGAGCTCGCCCTCGCAGACGATGTTTGTCGAGCGGCCGATCAACCGGCAGGCGTGCGTTGTGTCGAGGCTGCTCGCCAAATGGAACGCATGCGTAAACAGGTAATCGCCGAACAGCACGCTGGTTTCGTTGTTCCACCGCGCGTTGACGGTGGCGACGTGCCGCCGCGTCTCGGCTTCGTCGAGCACGTCGTCGTGCACGAGCGTCGCCGTGTGAATCATCTCCACGACCGCCCCCAGCACGAGGTGCTCCGGCCGCACGCCGCCGGCGGCCGACGCCGAGAGCAGCACCAGCATCGGCCGCAGCCGCTTCCCGCGAAACCGCGACACGTGGGCGAACACGTCGCGCACACAAGGCTCGCGGCCCTTGAGCTCATCGTGGAAGATCCGCTCGACCTCCAGCAGATGGCCGCCGATCAGCTCATCGACCCGTCCCAGCAGCGACTGCGCGGCCGCATCGTGAGTGACAGCGGGAGAAGTTTCCACACTCACCTCGTCACCTTGTCACCCCGTCACCCGCGACCCCGTCACCCCTCCGCCGCCTGCGGATGCCGGAACGTGCCGCTCTTGCCGCCGGTCTTCTCGACCAGTCGGATCGGGCCGATCGTCATCGCGCGGTCGACGGCCTTGCACATGTCGTAGACGGTCAGGGCCGCGACACTGACAGCCGTGAGTGCTTCCATCTCGACTCCCGTCCGCCCATGCAGCGAGGCCCGCGCCTCGATCCGCAGCGTCGTCTCGTCGACCGGCTCAAAATCCAGCGACGCGGCCTCCAGCCCCAGCGGATGGCACAGCGGAATGAGGTCCGCCGTCCGCTTCGTCGCCATGATCCCCGCCAGCCGCGCCACCTCGAACACGTCGCCCTTGGCCAGCCGCCGGTCGCGGATGAGCGCCAGCGTCTCGGGCTGCATCCGCACAAAGGCTTCGGCGCATGCCTCGCGAAGAGTCACCTCCTTCGAGGCAACATCCACCATACGGCTGCCGCCGGACGCATCGAAATGGGAAAGCTCAGACATCGCATCGCCCGTTCAAAGCGCGCCGGCTGACTCGGGCCTGCACTATAGTGCCGCCCCACAGCGGCGACAACCGGTGAGAACCGCAGGCGGAAAGTAGCCGGGGCGCTTCGCGACCCGATGCTTCCGGCCGCAGAGCGACCGGTCTACTTTGCGCTACCCGTGGCGGCGCGCACCCCTTCCAGCCCGGAGCGCAGCGCCTGCTGGTAGATCCACACGTCGCCGCTCCAGGCCAGGCAGCGGAAGCCGCGCTGGATCATGCGGGCTGCTTCGTCGAGGTCGGTCGTCATGTAGCCGGCGGCCTTGCCGTGTCGGCGGGCGGCCGCCGCCACGCGCTCGATCGCCCCGTGAAAATCGGCATGATCGAAGCAGCCCGCAATCCCCAGCGACGTCGTCAGATCGAACTGCCCGATCCACAACACGTCGATGCCGTCGACCGCGGCAATCTCTTCGACGCTCTCCAGTCCAGACCGGGTCTCGATCTGCGCGATGATCAGCAGCTCGCGATTGGCGGAGAGCATTTTCTCGACCACGTCGCCGCCGCGGTAATCGTCGTGGGCGATGCCGAAGGCGGTGCCGCGGCGGCCGGCGGGCGGATATCGGCACCACGAGACCAGTTCGGCCGCCTGCTCCGGCGACGAGACCATGGGCACCATCACACCCATCGCGCCGGCGTCGAGCACTCCGGCGATATACTCATAGCGCGCGGTGGGCACCCGCACCATGGGCACAATCTCGCTCGCCCGGGCGCCGGCCAGCAGCATCTTGATCGTCGAGAGGCCCCACGCCGTGTGCTCCATATCGAACAGCGCGAAGTCCGCCCCGGCCGCGGCCGCCACCCGCGCGATGCCGGGCGTGCCAAACTCGAACATCATCGTGCCGACAGCCGTCCCGCCCTCCCGCAGAACCTGCTTGACGCGATTAGGATGCATGTGACCTCTTTCGAACTGTATCGCCGGCCGTTGTTCCCGCCGGGGCACGATTATAGACGCTGGCGTGCTGTGGGCGAACAATCCACGCTGGCGAATATCTGGCCTCAGGAGTCCGTGGGGCGCGAGAGGCTCAGCACGATCCCCACCGTCGCCATGCTCACCACGAGATTGGTGCCGCCGTAGCTGAGCAGCGGGTGCGGGATGCCCGTGGGCGGAACGAGCGCCGTGACGACGGCAACGTTCGTCGCTGCCTGCAGGACGAGCTGCGTCAGCAGGGCGAACGCCGCCGGATACGCGAAGCCGCCGCGCGGCAGATGCGAGATCGCCCGCAGACCGGCGGCATACAACCCCGCCCAGACGGCCAGCAGCCCCACGGTGGCAATCAGCCCCAGCTCTTCGCCCACGACGGCAAACACGAAATCGGTGTTCGCCTCGGGCAGGAAACTCAGCTTCTGCCAGCCTCTGCCCAGTCCCACGCCGAACCAGCCGCCCTCGCCCAGCGCGAGCAGCGACTGCCGCAACTGGTACGGCGCCTGGTTGAGGTCGGACCACGCCTCCAGAAGACCAGTGATCCGCCGAAGCTGGTACGGCCGCAACCAGACCATCGCGCACGCACAAGGAACAGCCACAGCGCCCAGGGCCGCAAAGTTCTTGAGCGGCCAGCCGCCGACGAACAGTGCCACGAGCGCCCCCGCCGCCAGGAACGACGCCGTTCCCAGATCCGGCTCCAGCAGCACCAGCGGAACCGTCACGGCCAGCGGCCACACGAGTGCGAGCGACCGCACGAACGAGCGCGATTGCTGAGCGTGCCGCAGCCTCATCAACCGGCACAACAACAGCGGCAGCGCCAGCTTCGCGAGTTCCGCGGGCTGCACCGACAGCGAACCGACCCGCAGCCAGCGACGTGCGCCGTTCACCCGCGTCCCCACGCTGGGGATGAGCACCGCTGCGAGCAGAACCAGCACGGCCGCGAAGAGCCAGGGTGCGGCGCGGAACCAGAATGAGGCCGGCAGTCGCGCACACACGGCGCCTACCGCGACTGCCACGAGCAGGAAGACGACGTGCCGTGAGAAGTAGAGGCGTTCCGCTTCGGCCGGCCAGCTCGTCATGCTGGCGCTCTGCACCATCACCGCGCCGAACCCGACGAGCACGGCGGCGAGAGCGACGAAGAGCGCGCGCGTGTGGTCTTGCGTAGCAGGGGGTGACAAGGTGACAAGGTGACGGGGTGAGGGGGTGACGGGACGCCGGCTGAAAGCTGACTGCTGATCGCTGACAGCTTCTACAAAAGGGTGGAAGCCGACCCGACCGTTTGACCGGCCGGAGTCGGCTTCCTGATCCCTCTCTCCCTGACGCTGCCTGGTATTTGCTGTCGTGCCCTACCGAATCTTCAAGCTCGCCACGCCGGCGATGGCCAGCAGGGCGGAGCCGATCCAAAAGCGGACGACGATTTTGATCTCGTGCTGGCCTTGGAACAAAAAGTGGTTGTGCAGCGGGCTGCAGGCGATCAGCCGTCGGCCAGTCGCGCGGAACCACAGCACTTGCAGGATGACGCTCAGCGTCTCGATGACGAACACGCCGCCCACGATCACCAGCAGCACTTCCTGCCGCGTCGCCAGGGCCGCCAGCCCCAACAGGGCCCCGACCGCCAGCGCCCCAGTGTCTCCCATAAAGACCTGAGCCGGGTAACAGTTGAACCACAGGAACCCGAGGATCGCTCCGACCAGCGCCCCCATCACGACTGCCAGTTCGCCGCAGCCGGAGATGAACGGAATGCTAAGGTAATCGGCCATGACGGCGTGACCGGCCAGGTAAGTCAGGCCGATGAAGGCCGAGCCGGCGAAGATCATGCAGCCGCTGGCCAGTCCATCGAGGCCGTCCGTCAGGTTGACGCCGTTGGAGCTGCCGACAAGCACCAGCACCGCCCAAACGATGAAGCCGGCACCCAAGGCCACACCGGCGTCGCCCAGCGGCGAAACCAACTCCAGGCCGCGCGGCTTCGCGAGGTGTTCGCCGTACAGGAACCACGCGGCGACCAGCGCCAGCACGATCTGCACGGCGAGCTTCTGCCGCGCCCCCAGGCCATTGCGCTGCGTGCTGAGCTTGATCCAGTCGTCGACCGCACCCAGTGTGGCAAATGATACGGCGGTGAATAATCCCAGTTGCGTATACCGGCTGGTGAGATCCCCCCACAACAGCACGGCGACGACGATAGCCCCGATGATGAACAGCCCACCCATCGTGGGCGTGGCGGTCTTCTCCGCCTGCAGCTCGTTCAGCCTTTCCGAAGCACTGTCGATCCGCTCCGGAAAGCGGGCCTTCAGCCAGCGGATCGCCAACGGCCCCAGCAAGAGCGCCGCGAGAAACGCCGTCAGACTCGCCAGCGCCACGCGGGCCGTGAGAAACACCCGCGAGTCGCCGGCGGAGTGCAGCTCCAGCCGCTCGAGCAAGGGTGCGAATCGATGGAGGAGCCAGAGGAGCATCTAAAATGTCAACTGACACGCAAGTTGAGAGCGGATGACGGACGCAACTGATTCGGAATGACCAATGACCAATGACCAATGAGCTTGTTTGTCGATTCAGGGGCGCGGGTCGATGACATCCCCTTCGCGTGCGCCTGGTTTTCCAGATTGACGCGACGAGTGCGCTTCATTGGTCATTGGTCATTGGTCATTCGGATTTCCCCCGTGTATCACCGGACGCCGGGGGACGAGTCCCCCGGCGCCCGGTCGGTGGTTTCGCCTGCGAAGCGGCTCTTGGAGTGATCGACCCAGAAATCACTTGACCCAATTGCCTTGGTGCTTCCAGCCGGACGAGCCGGCCCGTACGTCGGATCCCCGCAAACCCAGACGCACGCAGGCGAAACCTCGAGACTAGCTGCTCATTGTTTCCTGGTTGGATTGTCGGTGGGCTTACGCACACGCTCTGGCCGGCAGGCCCACTGCTTCCAGATCGAGCGCATCCTCGGCCCGCAGCCGCATCCATTCGACCACGCGCTCCATCCGCATGCCGCGCGAACCTTTCACCAGCACGATGTCGCCCGGCTCCAGCCAGCAGTCGAGCACCGTCAGCATGCAGTCGAGGTTGTCGCAGGCGGCGATGCGGTGATGGCACAGCCCGCCCGTCCGCGCACCCTCCACAACGTCCGGTGCATGGCGGCCGTAAGCCAGCAAATAATCGATCCCGGAGCGGGCGGCGGTGCGGCCCAGTTCGAAGTGGAACGCCGCCGCCTGCGGACCCATCTCCAGCATGTCGGCCGCCACCAACAGTTTCGTGCGCTCGTGATCCAGATCGCGCAACAGCTCGCACGCGGCCCGCATCGAGCTGGGGTTGGCATTGTAGGTGTCGTCGATCAGCGTCCACGGACCGACCTGCTCCAGTCGGCACCGCCCTGGCACCGCTGTGAATCCATCCAGGCCGGCGGCGATTTCCGCGTCCGTCATGCCGATCTCGCGGCCGACGGCCACGGCGGCCAAAGCGGCCGTCAGGTGATGCCGCCCCGTCGCCCGCACGTGAAAGCGGCTGCCGTCGACCTGGAACGACAGCCGCTCGGCGCCCACGGCGACCATCGTTGCGCGGACTTCGTTCTCCGGTCCTTCGCCGACGAAGATCACGCGGCACGCGGCGCGGTCCGCCATCGGCAGAAGCTGCGGATCGTCGCCCGGCAGCACGGCGAATCCGGCTTCCGGCAGCGCCGCCATGAGTTCGCCCTTGGCCTCAATGATCTGCTCGCGACTGCCAAAGCCCGCCAGGTGTGCCGGCCCGATCGCCGTCACGACGCCCACTTCCGGTGCCGCGATGCGGGCCAGAAGCTCGATCTCGCCGACGGCCGACGCCCCCATTTCGACGACGGCGAACTCGTGCTGCGGCTCGATCGCCAGCACGGTGAGCGGCACGCCGAAGTGGTTGTTGTAGTTGTGCGGGCTGCGAATGCCGGTAAACCGCGCGGAGAGCGCGGCGTGGATCATTTCCCGGGTGGTGGTCTTACCCACGCTGCCGGTGACCCCGATGACGAGCGCGTCGGAGCGGTGCCGGTACCAGCGGGCGAGGCTGCCCAGCGCGGCGTGGGTGTCCTTCACCACAATGATCGGCCCGGCGGCGGCGAGCTTGTCGGCCCGCGCCGCCGAGACAACGGCCGCGGCCGCTCCCTGTTGGATCGCGTGCGCTACGTACTCATGTCCGTCGTGCGTGTGGCCCGTCACCGCCCAGAATAAATCGCCGCGATCGGTCGTCCGCGAGTCGATCCCGATGCGCTCGAAGCCGCTGTCGAGCGCCTCGAAACCGACGGCGCAACCGTCGGTGGCGGCAAGCAGGTTCTGGAGGGACAGGCGTTGCATAACGGCTGGCGTTTCTCAAAGGGGTCAGACCCCTTTGCGGACGAACGATTGCGAGAGTGGAAAGATTTCAAACCGCAAAGGGGTCTGACCCCGTGCTCTCAAACCGGCACCATCGCCCGTTCGCGTTTCAGGAAGTGCGGCACCGGCGGCAGGGCCTCCAGCGCCGTCTGGCGGTCGTCGAACGGCAGGCGTTCGCTGCCGATGATCTGTTCGGTCTCGTGGCCTTTGCCGGCGATCAGCACCGCGTCGCCGGGCGCAGCGTGGCGGATGGCCCAGCGGATCGCTTCGGCCCGGTCGGGTTCGATGTACGGCTCGCGCCCGGTAGCGTGCAGGCCCGGGAGGATGTCGCGGATGATCTGCTGCGGGTTTTCGGAGCGCGGATTGTCGCTGGTGACGATCGGCAGGTCGGCCGCCGCCGCCGCACGCCCCAGGAGCGGCCGCTTGGATCGATCGCGGTCGCCGCCGGCGCCGAACACGCACAGCACGCGTCCCGGCGTCAGCGCCTTGAGCGTCGCGACCGCATGTGCCAGCGCATCGCCGGTGTGTGCATAGTCGACAAACACGGCGAATGGCTGGTTGCCGGCAATCCGCTCCATCCGTCCCGGCACGACCGCGAGCCGACCGATGCCCTCGGCGATCGCCTCGTCGGGCACCTCCAGCCGCCGCGCTACCGCGGCCGCAGCCAGGCAGTTCAGCACATTGTGCCGGCCGATGAGCGGCGTGGCCACGTGCAGCCTGGTGCCGGAGGTCTCGATGAAGAATCGCGTGCCGGCCAGCGACTCCTTGAACGACGCCGCCGTGACGTCGGCCGGGTTCCGCAGGCCGAACGTGACCACGTCGAGGCGTCCGCGTGCGTTCTCGGCGATGGCCGCGGCTCCGGCGTCATCGGCGGAAGCCACCAGCAGGCCATCGGGCTTCACCAGTTCGACGATCCGCGCTTTCGTCGCCAGATAGTTCTGGTAGTTGCGGTGGTAATCGAAGTGGTCCTGCGTCACGTTGGTGATGACGGCCACGTCCAGCCGCGTGCCGGCGATGCGCCGCTGGTCGAGCGCATGGCTCGAGACCTCCATCGCCGCGTGCGTCGCGCCGGCTTCCAGCATCGACGCCAGCCAGTTGGAGAGCGTTCGCGAATCGGGCGTGGTGAGCGGCGAGCGCTCGCGGCGGCGGCCGTCGCTATATTCGATGGTGCCCAACAGCCCCGTGCGCCGCCCGCAGGATTCCAGCATCGAGCGCACCAGCCACGTGACGGTGGTTTTGCCGTTCGTCCCCGTAACGCCGGCCAGCTTCATCCGCCGGGACGGCGAACCCGACAGCGCCGCACACAACTCCGCGTAGGCCTGCCGCACGTCGGGCACGATGCACTGCGGCACCGAAACGCCGGCAATTGGCCGGTCGGCCAGCAGCGAGCTCGCGCCGCGGCGGACGGCATCATCGGCAAAGCTCGCCCCGTCGACGCGCGTGCCGGGAATGGCGGCGAACAGCATCCGCGGCCGGCACAGGTCGCTGCGTTCGGTGGCGTCGGTGACGCGCACGTCGGCGCAACCGACAAAGCTGGCCCGCGGGAACAGCCGCCGCAGGCTGACAGGCACGCGAATGACGGCGGGCGAGAGGCCCATATCGGGAACTCCCTCTTCCGGCACACGGCCGTACGCGAAGCGCACCGGAGGCGCTTTCCGCGCGGCGCCGGAAGCGGACTTTCAAGTTAGATCGAAGGAGATCAGCGGGCCGCGTGACGGGTCGAAGTGAGTGAGTGCGGCTCGCCGGGAAATCCCCGGACCGGCGTGAGGGGCTGCGTCCGAAGGGGCGGCATTCTCGCCAAAAGACCGAAACGGTCAAGCCGACTTTAGAGGTTTTTTCACGGCGATTGTAAAGGTTACGCGCTCGTTTCTGACGCAAAGGCGCGAAGGCGCAAAGGCTCGCAAAGGACGATCAGGAAAGGGACGATCAAGCTCAGGTCCCATTCCACACGCCACAGACTCTGCCACCGCTTGGCCTCTTGTCGCCGGACCAGATCGCCGAGAGCGTGCGATTTGCGCTGGGTCTCGGCCGGCAGTAGCCCGTCGAAATCACGGACATCGATTTTGCGACAGTGGGAGGGGTCGAAAGGGTCGAACCTCGAAAAGTTCGAAACGGCCGGAGGTGCCTTGTGCACGTTCAGCCGGCGCGGGCTGTCATTCCGGCCCTTTCGACCTTCGACCCTTTCGACTTTCGACCCTTACTTCTCTGCCGCGGTCTCGGGAGCGTCGCCCAACAGTTGTGCGAGCAGCCGGCCCAGGCGTTCTCCGCGGGCATTTATGGAGACGACTTTGCCGTCGCGGCCCACCAGCAGCACGGTGGGAATCGCGCTCACGTTGTACTTCTTGGCCAGCGGGTGCTCCCAGCCGCTCTCTTTGGGATCGTCGCTGAACAAGTTGGTCCAGGGAATCTCGTTCTCGTCGAGGAAAGTTTCCAACTTCTCGCGGCGGGAATCGAGGCTGATGCCGACGACTTCAAATCCCCGCTCGTGGTACTTGCCGTAGTTCTCCTTGACGTTGGGCACTTCCGCCACGCACGGGCCGCACCACGTCGCCCAGAAATCCACGAGCACGACTTTGCCCTTGTGCTGCGCCAGATCGAACGACTTGCCGTCGAGCGTCGTGCCGCTGATCTCGATGGGCTTGCCGATCATCGCCAGCCGTTCGATGCGAGGCTCGAACTCCTGCCGGACCGAGCGGGCCAGAAAGCCGTCGTCGGACTTTGCCGCGAGTTCGCCAAGCTGCTCGTACGCGGACATGGCGAGCTTGTGGTCGTCTCCCATCTCGAGGATTTGGGGAACGGTGACGAGCAACGAAGCATTCCGCCGCGTCAGCTCGTGGGCTTTGAAGTAAGCGAGCACGTCTGCGAGGTAATCGGCCTGCTCCTTCGCATCGGCTTCGGCGACAGAATCCACCCGCTGCATCAGGAGCTGATAATGCGCGAGCGAGGCGATCGCGGGGCGCTTGTCGTCTTTCAGACTTTCGGCCAGGGCCCGCAGTTTTTTGCCGGCCGCTTCGTCGCCGTAGCGGGACATCGCGCCCAGGGCCATAAACTTCCACTCGATCGCGCTCAGGACCTGCTCGTCGGCGGACTCCTTGTGCTCGACGATGCGGTCGGCGGCGGCGATGATCGATTCGGCGACTTTGTTCAGCTCTTCGATCGAGCGGGCCTGGGTCTCCGCCACCGTTTCGATGTGCTTGAGTAGCTCTTTGGGTCCGCCGTCGGGCACGGCAAACGGATCGGCCGGCTTCGCGGGCTTCTCAGGCGTGGCGGCTTCGGCCGGCTGCGACTTTTCGCTCGGCGGCGGCTCCTGGGCACGACCGGCGCTGCTCGCGACCAGGCTCCCAAGGGCCAACACGGCCGGAATCAAAGCAATGCGGACGAGAGAGGTCTTCACCGGAATTCTCCTGAAAGGAACCGCCATGTGCGCGACTTCCGCCGACCGTGCGCGAGTCGCTATAACCATCCTACGCCCTTGCGGCCGTTCCGGCACCCGTGCGGCCCGAGATGCCGAAGATGTCTACACGGAATCGCTCATGAGCCAACCGGCCGATCCGCTTGCCGACAATCCGCTGCTCGCCACGGAGGGCCTGCCGCGCTTCGATCAAATTCAGCCGGAGCACGTCGTTCCGGCGGTGCGGCACGTGCTGGCGGAAGCGGAGCAGAAGCTGGCCGAGCTGGAGAATTCTGCCTGCGCAACGTGGGCGGGTTCGGTCGAGGCGGTGGGCGAAATCGGCCGGCGCTTCCAGTGGGCCTGGAGCCCGGTCGTGCACCTCAATGCGGTGAAGAACTCGCCCGAGCTCCGCAAAGCCTACGAGGCCGTGCTGCCGGAAATCGTCGCCTTTGGTCTCAAAGTGAAGCAGAGCCGCCCGTTGTACGAGGCACTCAAGGCGCTGCGCGAGGGCGAGGAGTGGCAACGGCTGGACGAAGCCCAGCAGCGAATCGTCATCCAGCGTCTGCTCGATGCCGAGCTTTCCGGCGTGGGCCTGGACGGCGAGGAGCGCGAGCGGTTTAACGAGATTCAGCGCGAGCTGTCGCAGAAGAGCACGGACTTCTCCAACCACGTGCTCGATGCGACGAAGGCGTGGGCGCTGGTGATTCGCGATCCCGAAGACGCCGAAGGTTTGCCCGACAGCCTCAGGCAGTTCGCCGCCCAGTCGTACAACCAGGTGAAGGCCGCTGACGATCCGCCGGCCACGCCCGAAAGGGGCCCATGGCGGATCACGCTCGAACTGCCGAGCTACGTCCCGTTCATCAAGCACTGCCGCAATCGAAAACTTCGCGAACACGCCTACCGGGCCTATGTCTCGCGAGCGTCCGCAGGCGAGTTCGACAACACGGACATCATCCGCGACGTCCTGAAGCTGCGGCGGGAGCTGGCGCGGCTGCTCGGCTACGACACCTACGCCGAGGTGAGCCTCGCGGAGAAGATGGCGCCGGACGTGGCGGCCGTCGAAGAGATGTTCGAGCGGCTGCTCACCGCGTCCCGCAGGCATGCCGAGCGCGATCTCGCCGACATGCGCGAGCTCGCCGCTTTGGCTCCCCCCCTTACTAAGGGGGGGCTGGGGGGGGTCGCGGAGGAGCGAACATCGAACATCGAACATCGAACATC
>JAHWKJ010000108.1 GCA_019347905.1 Planctomycetota bacterium | reverse complement strand
ACGTCGCCAGGGCGCCACGCCCAGCCCCTCGGCCACTTTGCTGTAATCGCCGCCGAGGTAGCGGCTGCGGTACTTCTCCGCGGCCACCGGGATGTAGCGTTCGTAGCCGCCCATCAGTCCGTTGTTGACGAGCACCGTGAGAATGGGGATCCGCTCGCGGACCGCCGTCTCCAGATCCATGCCGCACATGCCAGCGCGTGATTTTCAAGATTTACAACGGCTGGTGGTATGTGGGCCGCCCGACGGTCGAGGAGCTGCGGATGGAACCTGCGCACGCTGATGTCGCGGCGGCGGGACTGGTGGTACGACGACACGCCGCCGCCGTACGTGGGCATCGAGCACGAACGTGTACGGGATCGCGATCCGGGGGTGGCTGGCGTCGCTCGTGTCGACGATGTCGAGTTCGGCGATCACCTTCCGCTCGTGGTCGCAGAGGAAGGGGAAGTGGGCGCCCCACTCCTGCCGGGCCGCGCGCGTGGACGCCGGATCGTCCGTCCAGACCACCACGAGCCGGCAGTAATTGACGTCCAGTTCCGGTTGCAACTGCGCCACGTAGTTCGCCAACTGGCGAACATCCTTCGGTCAGTAGCGTCCTCGGGAGAAGACCACCACCGTGGGAAACCCGCCCATCAGGCTGGAGAGCTTCGTCAGTTGCTCGTCGTGGTCGGGAAGCTCGACATCCGGGAATGTCTCGCCCGGCCGCAGATTCTCTCGCATAGAAGACCCCCCACCCTTCCGCTTCACTTCGGCGGACTGGCCGTGTCGTATTCACGCTGCTCCCGCCACGCATCAAAGTCGTAGCCTGTCTCCCGAAGTTCCTGAGCGGCCCGCGCAGCGGCCTCCCAATCGCCGGTGCCGGGAATCACGCCCAGCGGCTGTGCCTCCTGAACGATGATCTCGACGTTCTTTCCGATCAGGGGCTTGAGTTCCGGGAGGTGCAGCCTGTCAGAATCCAGTTTTCTCGTGATGCGAATCGCACTCATCGGACAGCCCTCAAAGATTGCTTGGCCTGTTCACTATGGTATCAGGCCGCGCGGATCAATTCGTGGCGACGTCCTAATCGAGGATCTCGACTTTCGCGGCCTCATCAGGCAAACAGCTCCTCGATGACCGTGCCATGGCGGACGATCGCCACCGGACGGCCGGTCGGTGTGTGGTACTCTCGCGAGGCGTCGATGCCCAGGCTGTGGTAGAAAGAGGTCGCCACGTCGTCGGGCGAAAAGCCTTTGCCGGCGGCGGGGGCTTCGCCTCGGGCGTCGCTGCCGCCGATGACCCGGCCGTCCTGCATTCCGCCGCCGCCCAGCAGCACGAACATGGCGCGCGGGTAATGGTCGCGGCCGACGCGTTGGGGATTGATCTTCGGCGTGCGGCCGAACTCGCCGGTTGCGAACACCGCCGTCGTCTCCAGGAGGCCCTTGAGCTCCAGGGCCGTGAGCAGTCCGGCCAGACCGCCGTCGAGTTCCGGCAGCAGCTTGTCCTTCAGTTGCTGAAAGTTGTTGTCGTGCGTGTCCCAGCCTCCGTGATCGACGCTCACGAACCGCACGCCCGCCTCGACCAGCCGCGCCGCGAGCAGGCAGCTTTGTGCAAACGGATAATCGGGGAACAGGCCGGCGATGGACTTCGGCTCCTGGCTGACATCGAAGGCCAGGCTGGAGCGCGGCGAGCTGAGGATGTCGTGGGCGCGCTGCGAGAAGCGGTCGAGTCCCTTGAGCAACCCGCTATCCTGTTCGTAGGCCCGAAAGCCGGCGTCGAGATCGCCGAGCAAATTGCGCCGCCGTTCCAGCTTATCAATCGTCAATCCACGGCCCAGCGTAATGCCGCGAACCGTGAACGGTTTGCCGGCGCGCGGGGTCGACTGCGTGCTGAACGGCGCGTACTCGACGCCGAGAACCCCGGCCACCTGCGGCGTCTTGGGGATCGCCACGAACGGCGGCAGGTCGCGTGGAGCGGGCAGTTCCTTGCTCACGACCGCCCCATAGCCGGGATACTCCAGCGAAGGCAGTGGCCGGTTGCCGGTGTTGAGATACTTCGTGCCCATCTGGTGCTCTGTGAGGCTGTGGCTGACGCCTCTCAACAGGGCGAGCTTGTCGGCGCAGCGGGCCAGCTTCGGCAGGTGCTCGCAGATCTCGATGCCCGGCACGGTTGTGGCGATGGGCTGGAATTCGCCGCGGTATTCCTGCGGCGCCTGCGGCTTGGGATCGAAGCTGTCGAGGTGGCTGGGACCGCCGGTGAGATTGATGAAGATCGCCGAAGTCGCCTTCGCGCTGTTGACCTCGCCGGCCTCCGCCAGGCGGAGGTAATCGGACAGGCCCAGCCCGGCCGCGCCGAGCACGCCCACGCGCAACAGATCGCGCCGCCGAACTCCGTCGCAGTATCGCTGCGTCGTCATCTCGTCTCCTTTCCAGGAAGGCTGACCGGGAACGGCCTGGCTCCCAGCGGCAGGGCGCCGAGATCCGGTTTTCCGTCATCCTGATCCCGCAGGGGATCGGGCCAGTCGGCAGGCAATTCCACGCCGGCGTCGATCGCCGGACTCGTTTCCCGGAGGCGAATGTCGACGGGGCCCTCAGCGTCGGCATCGTCGATGAATTCGGGATCGGCGAAAAGATCGTGAGCCCCCCAGCCGGGCGGGTAGCGCTTCCGGCTCTCCTCGAACAGTGCGGACTGGCCCAGCTTCGCGAGGTAGTCGGCCGTTTGCTTCGGGCCTTCCCTCAGGCTCCAGTACAGGTTGCCGTCCGCCTGGAAGTCATGCTCGACCGAGAGGCTACGAACGTCTGTGCCGGGCAATCCCTCGAGCTGCACGAAGACGTTGTTGAACACCCGCCGCGTCGTCCCCCCCATGTGGCTGCCCCAGGTCCAGGCGTAATGGCCGTTCGCCGGCCGTCCCGGCAGCAGAAATGTGTTGTGGTAGACGTAGTAGACTGCGAGGGTGGGATTGCCGTGCTCGTGGGCCAGCCACCCGCTGTGCTGATGAAGGAAGGCGCCCGACGGGTCCGGCTCCGAAGGCGGGGCCCGGTAGACGCCGTGCCGCAGATCGATGACGTTGCGGTAGAGGTAAACCCCACTGCCCTCTTCGCTCTCCACCGCCGGGTCGCCGGGCTTCCTTCTGCCATGAGCGCTGAAGGGATTCAGGCAGCGCGCAATGTAGTTCTGGTAAAGGAGGCTCGTGCCGCGCTCCTTCTTCGGCCCCGGCTCGAGGCCGTCATCGTCGAAGTTGTCCACCAGGTTGTGATGGAAACGCATGCCGTCCACGAAGTAGAACTGCATGCAGTCGTGGTGATCGGTCAGCTCGCAATTCGCGAATTCGAAATCCCGTCCGGCGGCGTAGACCAGGTATCCCGCGCCCGCCCGGTTCTTGAGGTGGAACCGGGAAAGCCAGGGAGCCTTGTGGCCGCGCAAAGCACAGTTGATGAGCTTGAGGCGGTTCGTCCGGCTGACGCGCAGCGCCGCGTCGCTGCCGTGGAACGTCACGCCGTCGAACTCCAGGTCTTCGGCGTCCTCCCGATGGCTTCGGCGTCCTCCGCGATCAACACCGCCGAGCGCTCCGCACCCCGGATGACCAGGTCCTGGAAACGGACATGCCGCGCCCCCGCGATGCGGAGCGCGTAATCGTGGCCGGAAATGACCAGCGGCAACTTGCGGGGGTCGGTCTCTCCGCGGTAGGCCCGGTCGTCCAGGCCGGCGAGCCTGGTATGCGCCAGGCGAATGTGAATGTGGCCGGTCTGCACATCCCGGCGGACTCCCGGCCCGGAGTACATGCCGGTCGGATCGTCGGCCCGATTGCTGAGTCCTGGACGCATCAGCTCGTTGGTCGAGCGGAGGTCGTGGAACGTTAAGTAGCGGTGCAAGGGAACCATCGAGTCGCCGAAGTTGCCGAAGCCTCCGCCGTAGTCAAAAGATTTGGTCGAACGAAACTCCCCCTCGGCGCCTCCGGGGACAGGTTCCCACGCGTTGGAGGGATCTTCGTGGAACTCACGCAGGCCGGCGTCAATGATCGCCAACTCTCCGGGGTATGAGCGAATCGTGATCGGCTTCTCCGGCGTGCCGCGCACCGTCACGCCGACCGTCTCGTAGTACGTTCCTCCGCGGAGGTAGACCGTGTCGCCCTGCCCAAGCGGCCCGACCTGTCGCCGTGCCAGGGCGTGATTGATCGTCTTCCACGGCCTTTGCTCCGTCCCCTCGTTCCGGTCGTCGCCCCTGACCGGATCGACGAAGAACGAGGGGCCAGCCTCCATCGGCCGGTTCGACGCCACCGGCAAGGGACGCATCGGCGAATGGGAACGGAACGTCGCCGCTGCGGCGACGTTCTCCGCAGCCGGCAGCAGTGCGGCCAATGTGATTGCAATACGAAAGGCGGGCGCATTCATCGTTCAACTCCGTTGCCTGTGTGCTCAATGGTTGGTGATGAACTCCCGCGTGTTCAGCAGCGCCCAGAGCACCTCGTGCAGGCCCTCGACCGGGTCGCCGACGCGCTCCAGGTGCAACGTGCTGCGCTCGACCTCCGCAGCGGTTGGCGGGCGTCCGACCGTGCGGAGGAATGCCTCGTTGATGAGCTTGCCCGTATCGAGAGCTGCCTCGTCGCGCCGCTGCTTCGCGACCCGCTCGCGAACCTCATGCAGCCAGCCGCTCTTGCGATCCAGCGCGGCCAGCAGATCCTTGTCGTTCTGCATGTAAATGGCCTGCAGCAGGTTTGGTTCATTGGATGCGCTGCAGTCGCAGTTGGCGTCGCGCGTCGACCGGCCGAACACGGTGGCGGCATAGTCGCCGTCGCGATAGCGGCCGATGAGGGCGCCACCCTTCGGCCCGATGGCACGCTCCTCGAGGTCGGTCGCCCAGCGGGCCAGCTCGGCCGAACCGGCGGTCGCCTGAGCGATTGCGTCGAACAACACCGCGGCGGGCAGGCGGCGGGTGGTGGCGCGGCTGAAGTTCCGCTCGTCCAGCCGGTTCGTTGCGTTCGCTTGCAGCGAGCGCCGGTACGCGTGGCTACTGGCGATCTCGCGGTGCAGCCACTTCATGTCGAAGCCCTGCTCGATGAAGCCCTCGTCCAGGTAGTCCAACAGCGCGGCGTTGCTGGGCGGGTTGGCCTGGTTCATGTCGTCGGGCGGTTCGACGATGCCGACGCCGAAGTATTCCGCCCAGACTCGATTGATGAACACGCGCGCGAAATAGGGGGTTGTCCTTGTGGCGCAGCCAGTCCATGAGCGCTTGGCGCGGGTCGCTCGTCTGGTCCAGATCCAAGTCTTCGCCCCCGAGCACCCGCGGCGAAACGGCTTCGGGGGCTTTGACCACCTTTCCGTTCTCGACCCGCGTGCCGCGCGATGAGAGGAACACCTCCAGCCATGGCACGACCTCCCCCTTCTGTGCCCGCTCGAGCCGCGCGCGGACCCGCTGCGCCTGGTTGCCGCGGTCGCCGAGCCTCTCGATCATCTCGTTGTAGAGCTTGCGGTCCTCGGGGGCGACGCCATAGCCAATCGCGTCGAAGAAAGCCCGAAAGCCCTGGAAGTCGTCCTGCGTCCAGCGGTCGAACGGGTGCTTGTGGCACTGGGCGCATTCGATCCGCACGCCCAGAAAGGCGTAGCTGAAATTCAGCGCCCGCTCCTCGGGCAGCCGCGTCGTGCACTTGGCCCAGTAGTAGGGCATCGTCTCGCGCGCCGCGAAATCGGCGGGATCCTCCTGCCGGTGATAAGCCGACTCGGCCTCCACGTAGTCCTCGTAGCTCTCGTTCGGCTGGCGGCTCCGGCCCAGCACGATCCCCTCGACCAGTTCGTCGTAGGCCACGTTCTCGCGGACGCGCCGCTCGATCCACTCGTACCAGTGCCGCGCATACTACATCGGCCGCCGCGAAACGCTCGCGCGCCGGAGCGGTCGCTTCAGCCGCCAGGGCAGTTTGCGCATTCGCGACAAGTGCCGCCAGGATGGCGGTCGCGGTAACGCTGGTTTTGCACGACATGGTTTGATCCACCGGGAATCCCCTTGCCCACAATGCAACCTGTCGAGCCAGGCATGACGTTCACTGCGGAGCCGCTTGATCTGGCGAAAGGGTCATTTCGTCGAGGAGAGCTGCGCATCCCATCCCGGGGGCCGCGCCTGCTTGTCCAGCAATTGAAGCAGGCTTGCCGGTGTGTGCGGACCGGGCGATACCGCCAGCACTTTCGCGGACTGCCACAGCGACGCCTTGTCGGGTCTTCCGTCCGGCCGCTCGAGAATCACCACGCCGTCGGGCGTTGCCTGCTGCACGGCCCCGCGGAGCTCGTTTGGAATCTGCGGGCCCAGTTTCAGGAACACATAGTTGTGCACATGCTCGCGCAGCACCGCCGGGTCGCGCAGGCTGTCGGCCAGGCTGGGATTCACGCCGCCAGCGGCGCCGGGCACCAGGACGATGCGGCGATCCTCGTAGGAAGCGAAATGGATGGCGGTGTGGGCATTGAGCTGCCACGGGATCCGCATCGCCTCCTTGTCCCTGGGAGGATAGCGCTCCAGGATCTTCTTCATCGCGGTCGTGGCGGTCGAAGCGATTGTCTCCTTCGCGCCTGCTCCCGCGACCGTGTAGCGCCAGCGGATGCTGTTCTGGCTGTCCTCGGTCGGCTCCGGAACGACCTCCCGTAGCTCCTCGTGGGTCAGCGGCTTGAGGTTGGGGCTGAAGAAGACGTAATCGATATTGTTGCCCTGCACCCAGGGACCGCGGCCGCGGGTGCCGACGATGCCGTATTGCTTGAGCATCGCCTCCGCCCCCGGCACGCCCACATACGTCCGCACGCAGACGAAATTCTCGCTCAGCTCGGCGAATTCATCGTTGGAGTACAGACCGTACTCCACATGGCTTCCGCCCGCTCAAGACGCGCACTTGGGTTTGCCGGTGAGAGGATCGTCAATCGACCCGGCGCGGCAAAAGATGACGAACATCGGCCGGCCGGTGTCGCGGGCCAATTCGGCGGCAGTCTCAAAATCGTAGTGCCAGGCGATCCGCCGAAAGCAGGCCAGATACTCACCCGACGTCTTCCGCACATGGTTCTTGTGGACCTGGAAGGGATTGGCGTCGGAAGTTCGCGGCTCGTCCGCCGCGGACGGTTGCCGGGCGGAGCCCGCCAGCAGCAACAAGCAGATGGCCGTCGCATGGAACCTCATTTTGCGCCCTCCCGCATGATGGGAACGTGATCCTGATGAACGATGCTTGGCGCGTGTCGTTTATTCTCTCCTTTTCGGCAGAACCCTTTCGCCTCGGCATTTCAGGGAGATTCCTGGCGCGGAGAGTTGCGGATCTGCCACAGCCAGATCGTGGCATCGGTTCCGCTGCCGCTGCCTGCCAGCGTTTTTCCGTCGGGTGAAAAGGCCAGTGCTTCGAGGCGCGTGTCGGGGTCAGTCACTGTGCGGAGCAGCTTGCCCCGGACCGGATCCCAGAGCTTGACGGTCGTGTCTTTGCAGCCGCTGGCGAGCGTGGCGCCATCCGGCGAGAACGCGACGGAATCGACCTCGCCGTCGTGGCCTTTCAGGGTATGCCGCAGGTTGCCGGTGGCGACGTCCCACACGCGGACAGTGCTGTCGCCGCTGCTGGTGGCCAGGAGTCTGCCGTCGGGGGAGAAGACGCCTCGCTCCAGGCCGCCCTCGTGCCCTTCGAGCACGCGCAGCAGTTTTCCGGTGGTCGCATCCCAGAGGCGTGCGGTCTTGTCGGAACTGGCGCTGGCCAGTGTTCGGCCGTCGGGTGAGAACGCGACCGACATCACGCGCGCCGCGTGTCCCTCGAGCGTCTGTTGGAGCTCGCCTGTCCTGGCCTTCCACAGTCTCACCGTCTGATCGACGCTGGCGCTGGCCAGCGTCTGCTGGTCCGGCGAAAACGCCACCGAGCGGACGATATCGCCGTGGCCCTTGAGCGTGCGAAGGGGCTTGCCACTCTTCGCGTCCCACAGCCTGATCGTCGCCTCTCCACTGCCACTGGCCAACAGGTCTCCGCGCGGCGAGAACACGATGGCGTAGACGTCCTCGCTGTGTTCGGCGAGCGTCTGCAGCAGCTCGCCCGTGCGCGGATTCCACAGCTTGATGGTCGCGTCGCGGCTGCTGCTTGCCAGCGTCTTTCCGTCCGGCGAGAAGTCGACGGCCATGATCGAGCTGTGATGGCCTTTGAGCGTCCGAACTTCCGGCTCGCCGCCGAGCAAGTCGACCGGAGACAGCAGCGAGAATGCCGCGACGTACACCGCGCAGAGCCTTGCCATGGTCAAAGCACCTTTCGGCATCTGGAGATAGCTGCCGACAATCACTGCAGCTTCACGTCGAGATTCTCGACCAGAAACGCCCACATGTCGGCCACTTCCTCGATGATCTTTTCGGTCGGCTTGCCGGCGCCGTGGCCGGCGCGAGTCTCGATGCGGATCAGCACCGGCGCTTCGCCCGCGTGTGCTTCCTGCAGGCGGGCGGCGAACTTGAAGCTGTGCGCGGGCACCACGCGGTCATCGGTGTCGGCGGTCGTAATCAGCGTCGGCGGGTACTCGATGCCCTCTTTCAGGTTGTGGTAGGGCGAATAGGCGAACAGCGCCTTGAAGTCCTCGGGATCGTCGGACGAACCGTAATCGTCGGTCCAGAAGCGGCCGGCCGTGAACTTCTGGAACCTCAGCATGTCCATCACGCCCACCGCCGGCAGACACGCGCCGAACAGGTCCGGGCGCTGCGTCATGCAGGCCCCCACCAACAGGCCCCCGTTGCTGCCGCCCTGAATGGCGAGCTTCTCCGGCCGCGTGTACTTGTTCTCGATAAGCCATTCGGCGGCGGCGATGAAGTCGTCGAACACGTTCTGCTTGTTGGCTTTGATGCCCGCGCTGTGCCATTCTTCGCCGTACTCGCCCCCGCCGCGCAGGTTGGCCATGGCGAATACGCCGCCCATCTCCATCCAGCCCAGCCAACTGATGGAGAACCGCGGTGTCAGCGAGATGTTGAACCCGCCGTAACCGTACAGCAGCGTGGGGTTGTTGCCGTCGAGTTTCACGCCCTTCTTGTGCGCGATGAACATCGGGATGCGGGTGCCGTCCTTGCTCTCGTAGAACACCTGTTTGACTTCATACTCCTGCGGATTGAAATCCACCTTCGCCTGCCGCAGAAGCTCGCTTTTGCCCGTGAGCATATCGTAGCGGTAGATTGAGGGCGGCGTGGCGAAGCTGGCGAACGAGTAGAAGGTTTCGGTGTCTGTGCGGCGGCCGTCGAAGCCGTCGGCGGTGCCGATGCTGGGGAACGTCACCTCGCGGACGAGCTTCCCGTCGGGCGCAAAGATTTTCACTTGCGTCTTCGCATCCTGGAGGTACCGCGCGATGAACATGTTGGCCACGAAGCTGACGCCCTCCAGCGTCTCTTCGGCCTGCGGGATGATCTCCTGCCACTGCTCGCGCTCGGGCCGGCGGATGTCCATTGCGATCAGCCGCCGCCGCGGGGCCTCGACGTCCGTCTTGAAGTAGAACAGCGGGCCGTCATTGCCGACGAACGTGTACTCGTTCTCGAAATTGTCGACGAGGTCGACCGGCATGCCGTACGGCTCGGCCAGATCCTTGTAGAGCACGCGGAACTTCTCGTCCGTGCCCTTCCAGACCGTGAGGACGAGGTAGCGGCCGTCTTCAGTCACCTTGGCGTCGAAGCCCCAGTCGGGATGGTCCGGCCGCTTGTAGACCAGCACGTCCTGCGACTGCGGCGTGCCTACCCGGTGGTAAAAGACCTGCTGGTTCTCGTTCAGGCCCTGAAACGCCGAACCCTCGGGCGGCGCGTCGTAGCGGCTGTAAAAGAACCCGCGGCTGTCGGTCGTCCACGAGACTTCGCTGAACTTGACCCACTTCAGCTCGTCGTCGAGCACGCGGCGGCTGTCGATCTCCATGACTTTCCACGTGCGCCAGTCGCTGCCGGCATCCTGCACGCCGTAGGCCAGATAGCGGCCGTCGTCGCTGAAGGCGGTGCCGGCCAGCGCGATCGTGCCGTCCTTGGACCACGTGTTGGGATCGATCAGCAGCTCCGGCTCGTCGTCGAGCGTCTCCTGCATGTAGAGCACGTACTGGTTCTGCAGGCCGTCGTTCTTGAGGAAGTAGTAGCGTCCGCCCCGCTTGAACGGCGAGCTGTACTTCTCGAAGTTCCACAGCGCGGTGAGCCGCTCCTTGATGCGTTCGCGCTCGGAAATCGATTCGAGGTATTTGAACGTGACCTTGTTCTGGGCCTCGACCCACGCGCGGACGTCGTCCGATTCGCGGACGTCGGTCTCCAGCCAGCGGTAAGGGTCGGGGACGCTCACCCCGTGATAGTCATCGGCATGGTCCACGCGGCGGGTCTCCGGGTAGTCGAGCACGGGCGACTCGGCGAAGGCCGGGGCCGCGATCGAGAGTGCGATGATCGAAAGAAGTCGTGGCATTGCGGTCGGACTCGCGTGAATTTGGATGAGTGAACGGCGGAGGGCGTTGTCCGCGGGGAGCAGTCCACGGCGCTGCATCCGTCTGCTATACTAGCGGAAAGACGCCTGCTGACCGACGTCTGGAGCGCGATCATGTCCAATTCAATCCAGCCATTCAATGCAGACGCGGCGGTGGCCGATCCCGACGTGCTGTACGAAGTGGTCGACGGCCAGTGGCGGGAGATCGAGCCGATGGGTGCGCTGGAAGGTATGCTGGCGACCGAGTTGGTCCGGTATCTGGGCAATTTTGTATTCGAGCACAAGCGGGGCTTCGTCGGGACCGAGATTCTGTTCGAGTTGGATGCCGACCGAAGACTCAGGCGGCGTCCCGACGTGGCCTTTGTCTCATTTGAGCGTTGGCCCCGGCGCAGCGTCCCGCGCACCGAGGCGTGGCCGGTTGTCCCCGATCTGGCGGTCGAGGTTGTCAGTCCCACCAACCGGGCGGAAGACATCAACGAGAAGCTCACGGACTACTTTGCCGCCGGCGTGCGGCTGGTGTGGGTGCTGTATCCGGAACCCGGCCGCATCTACGTCTACACGTCCCCGACGCAGGTGCGGGGGCTGGAACGTTCGGAGACGCTCGACGGCGGCGACGTGCTGCCGGGATTCTCGCTGCCGATCGAGCGGCTGTACGAGCGACTTGAAGGCGGCGAGTAAACCACGAGCCGGAAGCGTCAGCGCCCGGAGCGGCTGGATTGGCCGTCAACCCTGCCACGCGCTTCACCGTCCGCGGAAACCGCTATAGAATGACCGCGGACGATGTGGGTCGCCCAAAGCACCTGGAGTCTCAGTCGTGAAAAGTCTATCGGCCGCGCTCGCCGTCGTTGTGCTATGCGCCGGCATTCATCCAGCCGGCGCACAAGAGAAGAATGTGTCGCGCGTGACGACGGCGCTTAAAAGCGCCAACGAGTTCTACGGCGACCTCGACTACGTCATGGGCCTGACGACCGCACAGGAACAGAAGCAGACGAAGAATCTCAAGGCTTATTTCGACATGTTCCTGATCGGCTTGGATCTGGGCCAGCCACTGCGGATGGACCTGCTCATCGACGAGAAGCCTTACCGCTATCGGCTGGCCGTGCCGGTGCAGGATCTGGCAAACTTTCGAGCGAACAACCTGCGGCCGCTGGGCGTCGAAAACCGTCAGATTGCGGCCACGTTGTACCGTCTGAGCATGGAGGGCGGCTGGCGAGGCTATATGCGGATGCTCCAGCAGTACGCCCTGCTGGGCGAATTCGTCGTCGATGTGCCCGCCAAAGCGCCCGATCCCCGGCAGGCGCTTGCTCCTCTGATTGCTGCCTACGACCTGGGGTTCGAGTTGGAGAATCCCGATCCCGAAGGCAACGGCCAGGCCGCCCGCCGCAAGGCGTTCAATCATGCCGAGGGCTTCCGCAAGTATTCGATGGATCTGCTCAAGCAGGGACAGGATGAACCGGACAACGACTTCGCCCTGCGGAAGCTCTTGTTCGAGCACCAGCTCGACGAGTTCGAGCGCCTCTACGCCGAGGCCGCGCACTCCAAAGCCGGCGGCATCATCTCCGGGAAGGACGGCAAGGGACTGGTGGATTTCACGGCCACGGCCATTCCCGGCACATCGCTCGACGAGATGATTCAGGCACTGGCGAAAGCTCCCAGTGCGTTCGCCGGTATTCCGCAATCCAAGGCGCCCATCCTCAGCGTCCGCGTCAACCACCCGCTCGACCCGATGCGGCGCGAGAACTTCACCGAGACGATCGACCTCCTGGCGAAGATCGCCCGCGACGAAATCGCCGCCGACACCACACGCGGCGACGACGAGAAGGCCGCGGCGAATAACGTTGTCAGGCTCGTCCACCAGCTCGTTGCCGATACCGTCAAGGCGGGGCTGGCCGACGGCTTCGCCGAGGTGTCTCCCACGGCCGACGGCAGGCACACGGGCGTGGCCGCGATGCGTGCTGCCGATGGTAAGCTGGCCCTCGAGGCGATCAAGCTGCTGCCGGCCGCGCGCAAAGGCCGCGTGGTCAAGCTCGACGTCGAGAAGGCCGGCGACGTGGCCATCCACTCGGTCCAATTCTCGAGCGACGACCATCCCGGCTACAAGTACCTGTTCGGCGACAACATGCTCTACGTCGGCACGTCGAAAGATACCGCGTGGCTGGCCGCCGGACCGAATGCGGTCGAAGCGATGAAGACCGCCATCGGCCAGGCCGCCGATAGCGAGAAGGCTCAGCCCGATCCGCGAGTCATCCAGTTTTTCGCGAAGCTGAGGCCCTGGGTCGAAATGCGTCACCAGCGGCTGGCCGACAAGGATGAAAACCCCGAGCGTCAGAAGCTCCGGCGATTGGCCCTGGAGGCTTTCGAGCCGGGCGACGATACGCTCGACCTGGAGGTCAGACGGGTCGAAACCGGCCTCACTGGAAAACTGCAGGTCCTGCCGGGCATGCTGCGATTCATCGGCAAAGTCATGTCCGACTTTTCGAAAGAGAACCTGGACGACGAGAAGCCGTAGCGAGCTCTTGCGCGGCTGCGCAGGTCCGACACCAAGTTCCTTTGGAGCCAGCTATGCGGAGTAGTCGCATTCGCGAAGGCCTGAGTGTGCCGTTTATCGCGATTTGCATCTGCGGGCTGGCCGGATTCGCGGCGGCGGCTGTCCCGGCCGGTGAGGCGGCGGGCGAATGGCTGTGGTCCACCGCCTACGCCATTCCCAAAGAGACCACGAGCGAGGG
Source organism: Planctomycetota bacterium (assembly GCA_019347905.1). Taxonomy (GTDB): domain Bacteria; phylum Planctomycetota; class Planctomycetia; order Planctomycetales; family Planctomycetaceae; genus JAHWKJ01. The sequence goes on along the minus strand of JAHWKJ010000108.1, from coordinate 524 downwards.
CAGCGGATATTTCGCCATCGTCCAGGGCAAGAACGGCAAGCTCTATATCGGCACGGCCAAGTACCGCCACAACGCGTACCTCGTCGAGTTCGACCCGCAAACGAAGGCGATGAAGGTCGTCGTCGACTGCCACAAGGAGATCGGCACCGACGCCACCGGCTTCGCCGCCCAGGCCAAGATCCACACCCGCAATAATGTGGGCGAAAGCGGCCGCATCTACTTCGGCACCAAGCAGGGTTATCCCAAGGAGGGCGAGAAGCGCACCGACTATCCCGGCGGCTACACGCTGGTGTACGACCCGGCCACGGGCAAGACGCGCGTGTACGGCATTCCGGTGAAGCACCAGGGGATCATCAGCGTCACGCCGGACGAGTCGCGCGGCGTGGCCTACATCTCGACGTGCAGCGACGAGCGGCCCATCGAATCGACGCACTTCATGGTGCTCGACCTCGAATCCGGCGAGTACCGCGACCTGCTCGACTGCCGCCACATGTATGCGTTCATCGTCGTCGACCAGCAGGGCC
>JAHWKJ010000635.1 GCA_019347905.1 Planctomycetota bacterium | reverse complement strand
CCTGGGCTATTGAGTGTGACCCCGTTGGGGTCAGCCGCCCGGCAGGAATCTGCGGATGAACATCAAGGGTAAACATTGGCAGTGTCAGACTGTTGAGATTCGGCTTGGCCGGAGCCGCCGTGCGGTTTACAAACCGTCCCCCAGCTACTGTCCTCGAACTGCCAGACCCGGCGGCTGACGCCGCTCGGCACGCCAGTATTCGCCCATGCCATACCATTCGACTCGCTGCCGACGACTTGTCGGTGTGATCGTGCTGGTCATTGCCGCACGACCTGTCGCCGAAGAACCGCCGCCAACCACCCCACCAGAGCGTCCGGTGGCCCAAGACTTCAGCGCTGCGTCGCTGAAAGCGTATGAACGCAAGCTGCTCGCCCGGTACGGCGGCGCGGACCGCGAGGTGCCGCTCGAGGTGAAGGCCGAGCATTTCGAGTGGGTTCTGCGGAAGTACATGCAGGCGCCCACCGGTCTCGTCCACCACACGGTCGTGCTGCCCAACGCTGCGGACGGGCCGCGGAATTTCACGTTCGGCGACGATATCGCCACGTGGAACGGCGCGCTCGTCGCGGCGCTGAGCTACAAGTACGCCGTTACGAAAGACGCCGAGACACTGGCGTTCATTGCCGACATCCTGCGCGGGCTGCACTTCTCGCAGCAGGTCACCGGCCGCGACGGACTGATCGCCCGCTGCGTGCTGAAGAGCGATGTGCCCGTCGCCGGCGCGAAGCGGCGCTATGTGGGCGCGGACGGCGCCGTGTATCACTTCCGTAGCGATCCGGCCAAGGGCACGTACAACCAGGTCGCCGGCGGTTATGCGGTGCTGATGCTGCTGACCGCTCAAGATCTTCCCGCCGACGTGCGGCAACTGGCCTGCCGCGACCTGCAGGCCCTCGCGTGGCGGCTGGTCGAAGACGACTACCGGCTGAAGGACGTGGACGGCGACCCCACAAGCTACGGCGACCTCACGCCGGTGTTCGCCGCGCAGGGCGTGCCGTTCAACGCGCAGGTTGCGTACGCGGTCGTCGCGGCGGGGCACCATTTTCCGGGCGAAGACCTGGTGCGGGCGAAGATGATCCGCCGGGCCTTCGAGCGTTTGCGGAACAAGCACCACGTCTACTACGAAGACCCGCGCACGCACCTCATCCGCCCGCAGGAGGTGGGCGCGAGTCCGTTCGTCAAAGGCACTAACGACCGCGCCCACGTATTGACCGCGGCGTACATCGGCGTGTTTCTTGAATTGGAGTACGCCCGCCGCAACGGCGTGCCGCCCGATCGCGAGTTTCTGTACCAGCTCGGCCAGACGATGGACTGGACGATGCGGCACATCGAAAACGACCGCAACGCCTTGTGCAACCTGATGTGGGCCGGCGTCCTCAGCGACCCCCAGGCGTTTGCCGCGATTCTGCCGCACCCCAATGAACAGGCCCGCGTGCGGCGGCAGATCGAAACGATCGGCGGAGAGACCGTCGAACAACTCCGCCGGCTGTGGCTCGACCGCTTCTACCGGCCCGGCCAGAAGATCGAAACCCGCGAACCGCAATGGGCCGCCGACCGCAAGCGGCACGATTCGTACCTGTGGAAGTCGGGGCCGTTCGACCGCTGGGAAGTTACCGGCCCCGCGACGAACGACCTGTGCGCCTCGATGGACTATCTGCACGCCTACTGGCTGATGCGATACTGGCACGAGCGCCGGCTGGGACCGTAGGATGGGCTTCGGGGGTCAGACCCCTTTGCGGACAAGCGACGGCGACAGGTCGAAAACGAATGAACCGCAAAGGGGTCTGACCCCGTGCTGTGTCGCCTCGTTGCATTGACGGACCCGTTATTCGTCCCACCGTCTCGCGGCCGGAGCAAGCACCATGCGCATCGCCATCGGCGGCATCCTGCACGAGACGAGTACGTTCGTCGAAACGCGGACCACGCTCGACGATTTCGAGTACGACCGCGGCATCGCCCGCGGCCGTGAAGTGATCGAGCGGTTCCGCGGCACGAACGTCTGCACCGGCGGCTTTCTCGAATCCCTGGAGCGGCACGGAGCACAGCCGGTGCCGCTCCTTCGTGCATCGGCCTTTCCCGGCGGACTGATCCCGGCCGGCGACTATGCGGCGATGAAAGACGAAATGCTGGAGCGGCTCGATGCGGCGGAGCGCGAGGGCGGCCCCGTCGATGGCGTTTTGCTCGATCTGCACGGCGCGATGGTCGTCGAAGGCATCGACGACGGCGACGGCGATGTCCTCGCAGCGTTTCGCGAGCGGCTCGGGCCGGTCCGGCCCCTGATTGCGACCTTCGATCTGCACGGCAACCACACGCGGCGACGCATCGCGGCCGCGACGGCGATTGTCGGCTTCGACACGTTTCCGCACGTCGATATGGCGGAGCGCGGCCGCGAGGCGGGAGAGATCATCATCCGCACGCTGCGCGGCGAAATCCGGCCCGTCGCCGCCATTCACCAGCTTCCGCTGTTCTGGAGCACTCCGCGGCAGGCGACCAGCCATCCGCCGATGGACGAAGTCATCCGCCGCCTGCACGAGTTGGAACGCCGGCGGGGAATCATCAGCGCGACAGTCTCCACGGGGTTTCCGTGGTCCGACGTGCCGGAAGTGGGCGCGTCGGTGATCGCGATCGCCGACAGCGACCGGGGCCTCGCGCAGCGGACGGCGGACGAGTTCGCCGCGTGGATCTGGGAGCGGCGCCGTCGCTGGTACCAAGGTCCGGTTTCGGTGCGCGAAGCGCTGGAGGCGGGACATCGCGCCGGCCGGTTTCCGATCGTCCTGGCCGATCACGCCGACAACACGGGCGGCGGCTCGCCGGGGGATTCGACCGAAGTGCTGCGCACGTTTCTGGAACTGGGGCTTAGCGACGCCCTGCTGTTGTACATGGTCGACCATGAAGCGGCGCGGGCGGGCCATGCCGCCGGTGTCGGCCGCACGGTTCGGCTCAGCCTCGGCGGCAAGTCGCACCCCGTGCAGGGGCCGCCGATCGATTGCGAAGCCGAGGTCGTCGCGCTTTCGACAGGCGAATTCGCCTACGACGGTCCGATGTGGGCCGGACTCACGGGCAGCATGGGTCTTTCGGCGTGGTTGAAAATCGGCGGTGTCAGCGTGGTGGTGGTGACGGCCCGCGAGCAGCCCTTCGACATGGCGTTTGCCCGCTCGCTGGGCATCGACTGCCGCACGATGAAGTACATCGCGCTCAAGTCCGCCGCGCATTTTCGCGCCGCGTTCGAGCCGATCGCCGGCTCGATCCACAACGTCGACGCCGCCGCCATCCACACGCACGACTTCACGAAACTGGTTTACCGCAAGCGGATCCGGCCAGTGTTTCCGGTCGAGATCGCGTTTAGCCGCGACTCGCCAGAGGAGCGCGGTTGACCGCCGTTTCTCAACCCTTCGTCTTGGAGCACTCG
>JAHWKJ010000634.1 GCA_019347905.1 Planctomycetota bacterium | reverse complement strand
AGATTGTAGTACTCGACCAGCTCGTGCGTTCCGAAGCCGGCGTACCGGAAAGCGCGCGAAGACTCGGCGAGGCCGGGCGGACATTTATCCATCAGCGACCACTGTGTGGCGCGATCCTGCAGATCCCAGGCGACGTGGTCGCGCCGCTCCAGCGCGATGTCGCGGGGACAGGCGCCGCCCAGATCGTCGCGCGGCGTCAGGAGCCAGGCCGCATGGATCTCGCGAAGCGTCTCCGCGAGCCGTTCTCGCGCATTGTCGAGCCGCTGCGTGCGCACTGCGGCGGCGATTTCGTCGCGCCGGGCGAATGCGGCGAAGGTTTCCCGAACGACATATTCCAGCATGGGCCGGCCGAGGAAGACCGCGCGGGCCTCCAGCGGCGGTTTCGCCACCCGCTCGCGGCGCCGCTGTTCGGCGAGGGCTTGCCAATTCTCGCCGTCATTCGAGAACCGCCAGTCCTCCGCCAGATGGTACGGCAGCGCGATTCCGGTCGAGTAGCGGCCCTCGTGGTAATCAACGGCTCCTGCATGCCCCGGGGACGAGTAGCTCGAATCGACGACGACCAGGCGTGCGATGAGATCAATGACGACGAGGCCCGCGTCGTATGGCTCATCGCACAGCCGGCCGAGCGAGAGATTCACGAAATATCGGCTGTCGGCCTGCGATTTCGCAAACCGGGCGACAGCGGCCTCGAGGTCCTCCATGGTGACCGGATCCGCACTCAGCGCCGCGACGGCTCGAGCGGCGCAACTCCCATGAATCGTGCCGGACCAGTCCCGCTCCAACTCGCGCACCACGAGGCGAACTTCGCTCATAGTTCTTCTCCGGATGGCACCTCACGCGCCGATGCGGAACATGTAATCGCCGGGATGTTGGCCGTGTTTCCAATCCACGTCGCCACTGTCAACGGCGAAAGCACTGGACGGACAATGCCGACGATACCAGATCGCCAGCCGGAGGACGAACTCGTGGCGCGGTTTCCGCTGTGTCAGAGCGGAATCCCGATTACGACGAGCCCACAGCCGCTGTGGCAAGCCGGCGAGAAGCCAGCCGCGGCCCCGGTTTTACCGCCAGCCCCAAAAGCAGCACGACCGCAAGCAGGGTCAGCAGCCAGCCCCACCACGACCCGTCGAGCGCAACATGGTAGAACGCGCCGTTCAGCCAGCCCGCCGGCGTCAGCACGAACAGCGGCCAGGATATCGCGTCAGCGTAAGGTCTCCACGCGAATGAGGCCGCTGCCGCCATCAACAAACCGAACATGCCGAGAACCGAAAAAACCAGAGCCCCGGCTCCGCATTGAAGCCGTCGCGCGCAGAGGAATGACAGCCGGGAAAGCAGGTGGTACTGCAGCAGCACGGTGCCGACAGCCGCAGCACAGCGTTCAACGGTGATGCCGTGCTCCCACACCAGGTACCCATATACGGGCAGTGTGCACAGTGCCAAGAAAGCCACGGTCGTCACGTCGGGGCGGAGGATTCGCCGCTCGCATTCGCCGTCGGAGATCGGCAGGTGGGAAAACACGTTCCAATGCTTCGACCCGAAGATCGAGTCGCGATAACCGGAGGCGCAGGGCAGGATCAACAGGGTGAACATCACAGCCTGCCAGGCGAGCGTCAGTTGCGGACCATTGGTCGGCCGCGGCACGTCGCTGAACGCCCCCACTCCGATGAGCACGATGTTGAAGATCGCCGGCATGAAGATCATGCCGAGGCCGACGATCAGTGTAGAAAGAATCCTCGTGACCAGCGGCAGCCGGCTTGCGTAGCGCTGGTGTTCTCGCCACAACCGCGGGTTCGCACGGACTTCCTCCCGCGCCCGCAGCTTCAGGGCCGCTTCAAGCCGTCGTGTGCCGACCTTCATGCCGCCACTCCGCTTGCTTCCGCACACAGCCCTGTCGGGATTCGCGTCCGCCTATGCGGTCCGATCATGCCGGCTCACGCGCCGATTCGGAATACGAAATCGCCAGGCTGCTGGCCGTATTTCCAATCCACTTCGCCTCCGTCATCCTGCTGATCGGAGCCTACGGAGTAGACCAGCGGATGTCCGTCGAGGACGCGGTAGCGCAGCGGCCGTCCCGAGTACGGATCGAGCGGGATGGCCGATAGCCCGGCGTCCTGGATGGCCGCGTCGAGAGTGTCGGGCCATTGACCGTGAACCCGTCGATAGCGCTGCACCGCCGTCAGCGCCTGGACGCCCCCCAGACGCGCCCGAGAGCGTGCGTCGGCCTCGCGGACCTGCACGAGGCCGGGCAGGAGGATCGGTATCACGACCGCGCTTTGGAAGACCTGCTGGTTTCGAAGCGAGTTTGCCAGGCTGCCCGCCTGCGCCCGGAGTTGCTGGAGCTCGGACGCGACCGGATCGCTGCCGACCATTTCGTGATAGGGGCGCTCGGCAGACGCCAGAATGAGGGCGAACAGTCGATTCGCCGCCTCCCACTCGGCTTCATAGTTGATCAGCCGCGGCGGGATTTGGTCGAGCTCGACGTCTGCGGGCGAGATGCGTCCGCTCTCGAGGCCGGTCAGCGTGTTGCCCAGGATGATGTACTCGGTGCGGATTGCTTCCTGAAACGGGTCCAGGCCCTGCTGCTCATGCTGCGTCAATACCGCCAGCAGCCGTTCGCACTGCGGTGCCGTCAGGTCAGACCGCGGCAGAACCTGCTGTCGAATGGCGCTCAGCACTGTTGCGTCCACGGCCATGGAAACGAGTTGAGAGATCGCGGGGCCGCGGGGGCGCAGGTCGCGCGACAGCCGCAGAGTGCGCGTCGGCGACCGTTCCACCGCCTCGAAGTCGCCGGAGTGCCGCGCCTCGTACAGTTCCAGCGTCGCCAGCCGTGCCACCGTTCGGACGGCCTGCGCGTGCGGGAGGAGCGAGTTGATCTCCAGTCCGGTGACGAAGAGACACGGGCCGGACCGCTGGGCCTCTTCGAGCATTTCCAGTCCCGGCCGAGCCTGCGTCAGGACCTGACGGACCGTATCGACCGGCACCGTGCCGGCGAGCAACTTGTCCGCATCGGCCAACTGGCCGATCTGCTGTTCCAATGGCCGGACGCGATCGTGCCTCGCCTGGCGCTCCTCGGGCGGGTAGAGCACGACCAGATCGCTGGAGAGTTCCGCCAGTCCGTGCAGGCACAGCGCTTGAGCGTTATCCTGCGGCGGCGTGCGACTGTCGAAGAATTCTTTCACGGGAAACGGCTCGTCGGCCAGCTTTCCGGCCCATGCCGGCATCTGAAGTTGAGCGCCCGGAAGCTGCACGCCCACCGCGATTGCACCAGTGGATTCTCCGCCTGCTGCGCTGACCGCACCCGGCGGCGCAGGAGCGGCTGCATCGGGCGCGGGCGGCTGCTCCGACTTCGAGTCCGAGCCGGCGGTCGTCGCCTGAGAGTCATCATCGCCGCCCGTGCAGCCGGGCATCAGCAGCGCAAC
>JAHWKJ010000107.1 GCA_019347905.1 Planctomycetota bacterium | reverse complement strand
ACGGTCATCGGCCCCTACAAGCTGCTGGAGCAGATCGGCGAGGGCGGCTTCGGCGTGGTGTTCATGGCCGAGCAGGAACAGCCCGTCCGCCGCCGGGTGGCGCTGAAGGTCATCAAGCCGGGCATGGACACGCGGGAGGTCATCGCCCGCTTCGAAGCCGAGCGGCAGGCGCTGGCTTTGATGGACCATCCCAACATCGCCCGCGTACTGGACGCCGGCGCGACTTCAGAAGGCAGTCGGCGGAAGGCAGACGGCAGTCAGGAGGCGCAAGAGGCGCCTGTTTCTTCACTGCCTACTGCCGTCCGCCTTCCGCCTTCGGATTCCCGTCCCTACTTCGTGATGGAGCTGGTCAAAGGCATCACCATCACCGACTACTGCGACCGCTACAATCTGACACTTCGCGAGCGGCTCGAATTGTTCGCCACGGTCTGCCAGGCCGTGCAGCACGCGCATACCAAGGGCGTGATCCACCGCGACATCAAGCCGTCGAACGTGCTGGTCACGCTGCACGACGGCCGGACGGTGCCCAAGGTGATCGACTTCGGCGTCTCGAAGGCGATCAACCAGCGGCTGACCGAGCGGACGCTGTTCACGCAGTTCGCGCAGATGATCGGCACGCCCTTGTACATGAGTCCCGAGCAGGCGGAGCTGTCGGGCCTGGACATCGACACCCGCAGCGACGTGTATTCGCTGGGCGTGCTGCTCTATGAGTTGTTGACCGGCACGACGCCCTTCGAGAAGCAGCGGCTGCACGAGGCGGCGTTCGACGAAATCCGGCGGATCATTCGCGAAGAGGAGCCGCCACGGCCCAGCACGCGGCTGAGCACGCTCAGTAGGGTGGGCTCCGCCCACCATGGCGCCGCGGCAGGCGCCTCTGGCCCAAAGTCTGGTGGGCACAGCCCACCCTACGGACCAACTTCCCTGGCATCAATTGCCGCTCATCGCCGCACGGAGCCGAAGAAGCTCAGCCAACTCATGCGGGGCGAGCTGGACTGGATCGTGATGAAGGCCCTGGACAAGGACCGCACGCGGCGCTACGAGACCGCCAACAGCTTCGCCGCCGACGTGCTGCGGTACTTGAACGACGAGCCGGTCCAGGCCTGCCCGCCAAGTGCGGCGTACCGCTTCCGCAAGTTTGCCCGCCGCAACCGAGGGGCTCTGACGACGGCGGCCATCGTCCTGGCGGCGCTGGTGTCGGGCACGGCCATCAGCACTTGCCAGGCGCTCCGCGCGACGCGGGCCGAGGGGCTGGCTCAGACGAGCCTGGTGGCGGAGCGGAACGAACGCGAGCGGGCCGAGCAGGAAAAGCGGAATGCGGATCGCCGCCTGTACATCTCGGACATGCGCCAGGCGCAGCGGGCCTGGGAAGACCGACGCGTGGGCCGCCTGCTCGCGCTGCTCGACGGCCAGCGGCCCGAGCGCACCGGCGGCATCGACCTGCGCGGCTTCGAGTGGCACTACTGGCACCGGCTGTGCCACAAGGCGCGGCTCACGGTTCAGGGGTCGACGTCTGCCATCTATTGCCTGGCCATCAGCCCGGACGGCAAATACCTGGCCACGGCGGGAGGCGACGCGGAGGACCCGCCGAAGCCGCCTGACGGCGAGATCCAGATCCGTGACGCGGCCAGCGCTCGCGTGCTGTTTACGCTTCGGGGGCACGGCCTGGCGGTGTGGTGCCTGGGCTTCAGCCCGGACGGCCGCCGGTTGGTCTCGGTCGGCCGTCGTGCGACCATTGCCGGGGAGTCCGAAGGAGAGGTCAAGATCTGGGACCTGGCCACTCGCCGCGAGAGCCTTGCGCTGCCGGAGATCGACCGCTCCATCCCCTGTGCCGTCTTCAGCTCCGACGGCAAGTACGTCGCGCTGGGGGCCAACGTCGTCATCAATCAGGAGGCGATCAAGCTCTACGACGCGGCCAGCGGCGAGCTGGTCCGCACCTTCACGGGCCCCACTAAAGCCGTGCGCGCCCTCGCCTTTCACCCGGCGGGAACACTGCTGGCCTCGGCCGGCGATGACGCCGTGGTGCGGCTTTGGGATCTGTCGTCTGGGACGGAGAAAGCTGTCTTGAAGGGCCACACGCGCGAAGTCTGGCGGATCGTCTTCAGCCCGGACGGCCGGCGCCTGGCTTCCGGCTCGACCGATCAAACCGTCAAAATCTGGAACGTTGAGGGAATTGCGCGCGGCGATGGCGACACCCCGGAACCCTTCACTCTCCGCGGGCACGGCTTCGGTGTGCTGGGCCTCGCCTTCAGCCCCGACGGGCAGCGGCTGGTTTCGGCCAGTTCGGACCAGACCGCAACACTGTGGGACGCCGTCGCCGGCCGCGAGCTGGCAACGTTCAAGGGGCACACCAACTCGGTGTTCAGCGCGGTCTTCGCCGCCGATGGCAGAAGCGTCATTTCGGCCGGGCGGGATGGAACGATTCGGTTCTGGGACGACACGAGCGGCGGGGACGCGCGGATCATCACTGCGCCGGCATGGCTCACCAGCCGGATCGCCCTCAGCCCCGACGGCCAGCGCCTGGCATCCGGCGGCGTGGACGCAATGGTGCGGCTGTGGGACCCCGCCACCGGCCAGGAATTGCTGCAGTTCCGCAACCCCTGGCCGCAGGGCGTGTACGGCCTGACCTTCAGCCCGGACGGCCAGCGCCTGGCGACCTGCTTAGGCGAGCACCAGAAGAGTGGCGGGGTGAGTATCAGAGATGCGGCGACCGGGAACGAGCTGCTCGCCTTCAAAGGTCACCGCGACAACATCCACCGGCTGGCTTTCAGCCCCGACGGCAAGCGTCTGGCAACCGCCGGCTACGACGGACAGGTGATTCTTTGGGACGCCAACAGCGGCAGGGAGCTTCTCGTCGTTGAAGGCCACAGCGATCAGGTCACGAGTCTGTCCTTCAGCCCCGATGGCCGACGCATCGCCACGGCAGGTGCCGACCGGATGGTGCGGATCTGGGACGCGGCCGACGGCCGGCAGTTGCTCAGCCTCGGAAACGATCGCAGCCCGCTGACCTACACCATCGCCTTCAGCCCCGACGGCAAGCGGCTGGCCGGCGGGAGGCAGCGCGGCGAAGGGATCGTGTGGGACGCCGTCTCCGGCCGCGAACTGCTCGTCCTCGAAGGGCATACCAGCTCGATTGCCGGAATCACCTTCAGCCCGGACGGCCGCCGCCTGGCCACGGCGGGCCTGGACCGGACGGTGCGGTTGTGGGATGCGCGCAGCGGCCAGGAGACGCTGACCCTCAGGGGACATACGGGCGACGTACGCAGCGTCGTCTTCGGCCCGGACGGCCGCTATCTGGCCTCCCGCGACGAGACCACGATCCGCATCTGGGACGCCGCCCCGCTGCCCGAGGAACCAGAACAAACCGGCAACCGCCCATGAGCACACGAGGCATCAGCCACTCAAGTCGGCGCATACCGCGCCAGCCCCGGCACGCGGTCGAAGTCGGCGTCATGGCTGGCCAGAGACGTGAAGCCGTGCGCTTGCATGATCGCGACGACCAGGGCGTCGCCGCTCAACAGTCCGTGCTGCTGACTGATCTCGGTCGCCCGGAGAACGTGAGCCAGCTCGACCGGAAGCACCTGCACGCCGAAATTGGGAACTTCCTCGACAGACTGCCGGAATTTCATCAGCGTCTGCACCTGATCCGGGTGCTGCCCCAGGCGATAGCCGATGCCGGCCATCGGCCAGCCGAAGTTGTCCGCTGCCTCAAACGTCATCAAACGGTGCGCGACGTTCGACAACACGTGCGCCGACGTGAAACCGGCAATGTCGCTGCGCGAGACCCGCTCCAGCAATTCCTGACACGGTCTCTGCAACACCGGGTGCGGTCCGAAGTGATAGACGAAGGTGTTCGCATCGAGGAACACCGCCGCGGCCGCAGGGATGTCGAGAAACGTCATGGCGCTGCGTCGATGTCCAACTCGGGATCCAGGGCGATCCGCTCCACCGTTTCGGCGTCACCCGTCCAACCCAGCAGCCCGGCCGTCGCGCGGACACGGTGGACGCGCCAATCTGCGTCATGGTCAATCGTGACGCGAACTTTCTCCCGCTCGTTCAACGGCAGCGGCTCACTCGGCTTGAGCACTCCGTTTTCGTACGTGGCTTCAACGACAATCGTCATGACTGCATCTCCCAACGCCTGAAAGAAATCGCATCGACTCCAGTCTACCACCGACAGCCTCAGGGGCGAACGCGTCCCACTGATTCGCGAGGCCAGATTCCGTCGGCGGCACAACCGACTGGCAATTGACAACTGACAACCGACTACTGCCAAAAAACAAACCGGCCGGGGAGGTCTCGCCTGCGAAGCTGATCCCTCCCCGGCCGGAGCCGGCCCCGGGCGCTCGGTCTGCGCGCCCGCAGGCGGTGTGTTGATTTTACCGCAGACCGCACCCAACACGGAATCCGAACATGACCCTGCATTCCTGGCTCGCGGCCCTGCGTCATTCGTTTCGAACCTCACATCGGCGCGGCGGCACGTCGCGCCGCCGAGCGCCGGCGCGCTGCTCGCCGGCCGCCGACGTGCTGGAGGACCGCATCCTGCTGTCGGCTGGAGCGCTCGACACGAGCTTCGGTGGCGATGGCCTGGTGACCACCGACCTCGGCGGTTACACCGCCGACCGGGCGGCCGACATGGTCGTCGTCCAGGGCGACGGCAAGATCGTCGTCGTCGGCACGACTAAGGAGAACTTCGGTTCGTCGAACGTGCTCACCCGTTACAACGCCGACGGCAGCCTCGATCAAAGCTTCGGCGACGGCGGCAGCGCGAGCGTCGACTTTACGTTCGGCGAGGCGCGGGCGGTCGCGCTCGAAGCCGACGGCGACGTCCTCGTCGCGGGGCACTCCTTTCGCGGCGCCGGCGGCACCGATTTTGCCGTGGCCAGGTTTCACGGCGCCGACGGCAGCCTCGACACGAGCTTCGGCGAGGGCGGATACGCATTCGTCGACTTCGGCTCCCCAATCGACGTCGCCTCCAGCATCGCCGTGGACGGCCAGGGGAACATTGTCGTCGGCGGCACGGAGTCCCGCAGCGGCTTCGCTCTGGCCCGCTTGAATGGGGGCGATGGCAGCCTCGATCCCGGCTTCGGCACCGGCGGAAAGGTGGTCACGACGAGCCTGAGCTCAATCGGACAGCTCCGGGACATCGCCATTGACGGCAACGGCAACATCGTCGCGGCCGGCCACTCAAGTCAGGGGGCGACGAGCATCGACTTCACCGTGGCCCGCTACCTGGCGACCGACGGCAGCCTCGACACGAGCTTCGACGGCGACGGCATCGCGATCACCCACCTCGGCGCGGCCGACTTCGCCTTAAGCGTGGCCATTGACTCCGGCAACAACGTCGTTCTCGCAGGCCGGGCGAGCGGCATCGACCATCTGCTGGCGCTGGTACGTTATCGGGCGAGCGACGGCGGTCTGGACGCCAGCTTCGGGACCGGCGGGATCGTCCTCAGCGACGTGGACCTCCAGATGAACTTCGGACGCAATGTTGCCATCGACATCGATGCCTCGGACAACATCGTGGCGGCCACAACATCGTTCGACCCCAACAATCCCGCCCGCAGCCACGATTTTCTCCTGGCGAGATACCTGGCAAGCGACGGCAGCCTGGACGGCAGCTTCGGCAACGCCGGCCTTGTGACGACCGATTTTGCGAACAGTCGTGACACGGCGGCGGCCGTCTCGGTCCAGGGGGACGGCAGGATCGTCGTCGCGGGCAACTCGCAAACCGGGGCGCGGCTTGATGACTTCGCCGTGGCGCGATACGAAAGCAGCGGCACCCTCGACGCGAGCTTCGACGGCGACGGCCGGGTGACAACCGACTTCGGAGGCCACGCCGACGACCGCGTGATCGGCACGGCCCTCCAGAGCGACGGAAAAGCGCTCGTCCTGGGATTCGTGTTCGACGCGGTCGACGCCGGCTTCAGTAGCACCAGCGGCCGGGATACGGTGCTGACCCGCTACAACGCGGACGGCAGCGCGGACGGCACCTTCGGCACGGCCGGCCGGGTGAACGTCAGCTTCGTGGGTGCGGCGTGCAGGTTTGCGCAGGCGGTCGCCGTCGATGCGCAGGACAGGATCCTCGTCGCCGGCCATGCCTTGACGAGTACGGACCGCGGCGACTTCGCGCTGACGCGCTATCTCAGCGATGGCCGCCTGGACGAGACGTTCGGCAACGGCGGCAGCGTCATCACGGCGGTCAGCATCCATGAGGATCAACTCACGGGCATGACGCTCGACGCGGATGGAAACATCCTCCTGGTCGGTTCCTCTTTTCGGAGCTTCGCCGCGGGCTTCGACGTCGCCGTGGTGCGCTACCTGGGGACCAACGGCAGCCTCGACGCGAGCTTCGACTCCGACGGGATTGTGGTTACCGATCTGGGCTCATTCAACGATATCGCGGCGGGGGTCGCCGTGACTCAGGGGAAGGTCGTCGTCGCTGCTCGGACCCTCCGCAGCGGCACGGGAAATGACGTCGCCCTCGTCCGCTACCTGGAAAGCGATGGCAGCCCGGACGCGACGTTCGGGACCGGCGGCATCGCCATCACCGACCTCGGCACGTTCAATGACAGTCCCGAAGATCTGGCTGTCGATGCGAACGGCAACATCCTGGTGGTCGGAAACCACCGGCATCCCGGCTTTCCGGTGCGGTTAGACGTCGTGCTCGCCCGCTTCCGGGCCGCCGACGGAGCGTTGGACACGGCATTCAGCGGCGATGGAATCGTCCTCGCCGATTTCGGCTCCAACAACAACGAGTCCGCAACGAACGTGGCCGTCGACGCCGGCGGGAAGGTTCTCGTCGCGGGCTCCACGCAGCTTCCGGCCGGCGTGGATATCGCCCTGGCGCGGTTCCTGGGCGACGGCAGCCCCGACGCGACGTTCGGCAACGGCGGAATCGTGACCACCGATCTGAAGGGCCACGACTTCGCGGCGGACATGGAGATCCTCGGCGACGGCGGGATCCTCGTCGCCGGGAGTTCGCAGCAGTGCGTCAACCAGGATGACTTCGCCCTCGTGCGGTATCTCGGCACCGACGGCAGCCTGGACACGACGTTCGGCAACGGCGGCACAGTGACGACCGACACCCCCGGACACGCCGTCGAGCGGACTCAAAATGCCATCGTGCAGAGCGACGGCAGAATCGTCGTGCTCGGCATCGTCCAGGATTCGGCGGGGTTCGGGTTCGGCCTGAGCAGCCTGCTGCTCCGCTACAACCTCGACGGCAGCCTGGATACCAGCTTCGGCGACGGCGGCCACGTGCTCTTCAATTTCTCCAGCGCCACGTTCGGGAATTTCAACTTCACCGGACTGGCCATGGACGCCGACGAGAATCTGCTGGTCGCCGGATCCGTGCATCGAGGCACGACCGGCGTCGACTTCGCCGTGGCCCGGTTCCGAGGAACCGACGGCGGGCTGGACACGACCTTCGGGACCGACGGCTATGCCTACGCCGATCTCGACGATCATGTGAGCTTCCGCGGGATGGCGGTCGATCCGGCCGGCAACATTGTGTTGGCCGGTTCCGCTTTCCGCAGCGGCACGGGCAACGACGTTGCGCTGGCGCGGTTGACGAGCGCCGGCATTCTGGATACCTCGTTCGGGACCGGCGGCGTCGCGCTCACCGACCTCGGATCGGACGACGAAGACGTCTCCGCCGTGGCCGTGGACGCCGGCGGTAATGTCGTCATCGCGGGCTACTCGTATCGCGGCGATGCGACCGGCTATGACTACGCCGTGGCCCGCTACCGCGCGAGCGATGGCGTCCTCGATCCGACCTTCGACGGCGACGGAATCGCGATCACTGATCTCGGTTTCTTCGACGAAGGGGCTCAAACCGTAGCCGTCGATGCCGACGGCAACGTTCTGGCCGCCGGTTGGGTGGACCGCGGAACCAGCGGGTTCAACTACGACTTCTCGGTCGTCCGCTACCGCGGCAGCGACGGCGGGCTCGACACGACCTTCAGCGGAGACGGCATCGCCTTTGCCGAGTTCGGACACAACGACGAATACGCGATCGACATTGCTGCCGACATCCAGGGCAACGTGCTGGTCTTGGGCGCCACGACCCAGCCGGGCACGTTCTTGGACTTTGCCCTGGTCCGCTTCAAGGGGAGCGACGGCAGCCTGGATGCAGGCTTCGGCAACGCCGGGGCGGTCTTCACGGACTTCGGAGGCACAGTCGATGTGCCGATCGCCCTGGCGCTCTACGAGAACACGATCGTCGTAGCCGGGAGTTCCTTCCAAGGGGCGAGCCTGCAGGACATCGCCGTGGCCCGCTACCTGAGCGTCACAAATGCTGCCCCCGTCGCCGAAGCGGGCGGGCCATACACGGTCGCCGAGGGCGGCACCGTGACGCTGGATGCCTCCGCCAGCACCGATCCCGACCAAGCCGGCTCGACGCTCACCTACGCGTGGGATCTGGACGGCGATGGTCTCTTCGGTGAGACGGGCACCAATGCCGGTCGCGGCGAGGAAACCGGCGCGACACCCACGTTCTCGGCCGCGAGCCTGGACGGCCCGAACTCCGTGACGGTCAGTCTGCGCGTGACTGACAACGGGGCCCTGACCAGCACGGACACCGCGACGATCACCGTCGCCAACGTGGCCCCGACTGCGAGCATTGCCGGCGCGACGACAGGATCCGAAGGCACCGCCGTCAGCCTGACCGGTAGCGTGAGCGATCCCAGCCCGGTCGATCAGGCGGCAGGGTTCACCTACGCCTGGACGGTAACCCGCAGCCGCGACGGCGGAGCGACGTTCACGGCCTACGCTTCCGCCACGACGGCCGATTACCTGCTCCCGCCGGACGACGACGGACTGTACCGCGTCACGCTCACCGCCACCGACAAGGACGGGGCCACGAGCAACGCGGCGACCCATGACGTGAGCATTGTAAATATCGCTCCAACGGCGAGCATCGCCGGGCCGTCGGGTGGCGTGCGGGGGCAGACGCGCACGTTCACGCTCGGGGCCGCCGATCCGTCGGCGGTGGACCAGGCGGCCGGCTTCTCCTTCCAGATTGATTGGGAAGGAGACGGAACGGTCGACCAGACGGTCTCCGGGCCGAGCGGCCTGCAGCTCGATCATGTTTACGGGGAAATCGGCACCTACACCATGCGCGTCACGGCGACCGACAAGGACGGCGGCGAAAGCGCCGCGGCCACGCATATGATCGACGTCACCGTCGTCGCCCTCCAGGACGACGACTGCCATCTCGGACAAACCGCCCTGGCCGTGGGGGGCACGCTCGGGGATGATCAGATCCACTTCAGTCCAGGAGAGAATGCGGGCGAAATCCAGGTGCTGCTCAACGGGGCGTCGCTCGGAATCTTCACCCCTTCGGGCCGCCTGCTCGCCTACGGCCAAGCCGGAAACGACAATCTGCAGGTCGCCGGCAGCATTGGGCATTCCGCGTGGCTCTACGGCGGAGATGGGAATGACCGCGCCAAGGGTGGCGCGGGGCACGACGTGCTGCTGGGCGAGGCCGGCGATGATCTGTTGGTGGGCGGTAGCGGCCATGACCTGCTCATCGGCGGCACGGGGGCCGACCGCATCGTGGGCAACGCCGACGACGACATTCTGATCGCCGGCGACCTCCATTTCGCCGATCTCGACGAGGCGATGTGTGCCATCATGCACGAATGGACCTCGGCACGAGATCACGCGACCCGGATCGCCAATCTCAGCGGTCAGGGAACCGGCGAGCGGGCCAACGGGAATGTTTTTCTAATCGCCGTCGACGATCCCGCGACATCCGAAGACGATCGAACTGTCGTGGACGATGACGCGAAAGACGTGCTCACCGGCAGCGCCGGCGACGACTGGTTCTTCTTCAATCCCGACCGCGATCGGGTCACCGATCTCAAGGACGAAGTGTTCGCCAACGATCTGGAGTTCATCCTGATGAACTGAGAAACAACCGGCCGGGGAGGTCTCGCCTGCGAAGCTGATCCCTCCCCGGCCAGAGCCTCGTTCGTAGTGATCGCCTTCAGGCGGTCGCGCCCCGCTCAAGCGGGGCACTACGAACTGCCGGCCCCGGGCGCTCGGTCTGCGCGCCCGCAGGCGGTGCGTCGATTCTACCGCAGGCCACAACTTCCTGGAGAGTGACACGATGAAAGCTCACACGCTGCGGAGACGACGATGGACGGCCGCCCTGCTGGTCGGTGCGGCATTGGCCCTGGCGGCCTTCCAGATGGCCGACGCCGCCAAGCCGGGCGGCGGCGGCGGCGGGTCGAACACCGGAGGCGGGACGATCTACTTCGGCGTGCCCGGCCTCGATGAACCCGATCTCATGACGATGAACTCCGACGGCACCAATAAGACCGCGCTGCCGACGAATGTCTGGGGCGACCCCGGCCGGCTGCTGCACGGCGGGCGCCGGTGGTTCCTGCAAAGACGCCGCATCGTGGACGAGACGTATCCGGACGGCCACACGAGGAGCGAGCAATTCGTCCTGCCGGATGACGGCGATGAGTCATTCACCGTGCAGCTCACCGACGACCCGACGTTGCAATTCGTGGGTCCCTGGAACTGGACTCCCGCTGAAGGAGCCGATTCGGCGGTGATCGCCGGCACCGGCCGCCGCTGGGTCTTCGACGGGACCGACTGGCAGATCGACCCCGACAGCGTCGGCGTGTACGTCGCCACGGTACTGTTCGACGCCAATGGCAACGTGACGGGACTCGACGGCCCGCCGTTCCTGCTCGTCTCGGTGGGGGTGATTCAGGCCTCCAATGGCACCTGGTACCCCGACGCCTACGGTTGGCACGTCGACTTTTCGCCGGACCTGCAGGAGATCGTGTATTCCAATGACGACCGCAGCGAAATGCGGGTGATGGATGTTCTGACCGGCCAGTTCAGCACCATTACCACCGGCAAATCACCGTACGGCGCACTCTGGTCGCCGGCCGGCGACCTGATTGTCTTCGGCAATGGCTTCGGGGGCATCGAAACCATTCGGCCCGACGGCAGCGGCCGCAAAGAAATCATCCGGCCGGGCGTCAACTACGGCAATTTCAATCCGAAATGGTCTCCCACCGGAAGCCATTTGATCTATGAACGCGATCCGGGCTGGGATCCCTTCCAGTCGCAGGTGTACCGCGCCACGTCGGGCGGCAGCGGCAAAACGAACCTGACGAGCGAATTTGACCAGGCGTGGGCGAACGCCTGGCGCTGATCAGTCATTACGAGGGCGGTACTCAGGGCGGCATTCGTGCCGCCCGCTTTCCAGGCCGCAGTTGTCCCGTGGCTGTAGTGCAGCCTGAACCGGCGTTATACTGTCGCGAATGAGCGACGTGACCGGCATCCTCTGCGCCATCGAGCGCGGCGAACCTGCCGCGGCCGAGCAGTTGTTGCCGCTGGTCTACGAGGAGCTCCGCAAGCTGGCCGCCGCCCGCATGGCCGGCGAAGCGTCCGGCCAGACGCTCCAGGCCACGGCGCTGGTTCACGAGGCCTACGTCCGCCTCGTCGAAAATGAACGGCCGGGCCCGGCGGCGCCGCGCTGGGACAGCCGCGGGCATTTCTTCGCCGCCGCGGCCGAGGCGATGCGGCGAATTCTCATCGAGCGGGCGCGGCACAAACAGACGCGCAAGCACGGCGGCGCGCTCCGGCGGGTCGACCTCGACTCGAACCTGGCGGTGGATGACGAACCCGCGGACGAGCTGCTGGCTCTGAACGAAGCCTTGACGGAATTCGAGCGGCACGACCCGCAAGCTCCGCCGCCGCTGCATCACCCGGCCTTCGGACCATCAGGCCATCCTCCTGCACCACCTGGGCCTGAACTTGCCAACCAACATCAACTCAATTGAGATGTAGTGGGAACTCTCCAGGCCCTTGCCTTGCGCCGCAAGAACTTACGCCGACGGTTGGGGAAGTTGGGCTAGCCGCGACTCGCGAGAGGAGTGCTCTGCCCCCGAACGCGCTCCTCTGGCGAGTCGCGGCTAAACGCGCGCAACCTCACGCGGCGAAGCGGATGCTGTGGTAGAGGCACAGCGCGACCGCGGAGGCGTCGGCCACGTCGTTCGGCTCCAGGATCTCGGCCAGTCGCAGTTCGGTCTTGATGGCGAACTGGATCTGCTCCTTCGAGGCGCGGCCGCTGCCGGTCAGCGTGCGTTTGACCTGCGTGGGCGTGAAGTGCACCACGGGGATGTGGCGCTGGGCGGCCGCCGAAAGAATGGCGCCGCGGGCGTGGGCCATGAGCAGGGCCGTTTTGGGATTGCGTCCGAACGAGAACACCTGCTCGACGGCGACCGACTGCGGGCGGTACTCGTCGAGCACCTCGCCGATGCCGGCGCCGATTTCGTACACGCGTCGGGCGAGCGACTGGTCAGCCCGCGAACGGACGACGCCGCCCTCGCGGAGCACCGGTCCGCGGGGCGTGCGCTCCACCAGCGCATAGCCGGTGCGATTGAGGCCCGGATCGACGCCCAGGCACAAGTCCAACGTTCGTGGTTCGACGCCGGTCATCCTTGAGGCGTCCCGTCTGCGTTAACTGGGAAGACAAGTTGAGGATACACGAGCCGCTTCAATTCAGAGAGTCTTTGCAGCGGCTCGTTCCAGGGTTCGAGAGCGAATTCCAACGCCAGGCGTTCGAGAGTCCTGCGCTGCTGTTCCGAAAGCTGAAGTCGCCTGTCGAATTCAGAATCCCGCGAGATCTGGTCCAGCACAAAATACCCGCAATGGAGCCCGAGAGCCAGGAACTCCCGGAGGCTCCCACCGACCACTCGGTTCAACTCATTGCCGCCGGTCGGAATTGTCATCACCACCGGCGACTGCTCGGAAACCACTCCATCGATCTCGACAAGGCTGAAGTGCGTCCCATCGCCTCCGGTGCCTGCAAATGTAATGGCATTGACCGGTGTGCACCAATAGAGATGCCTCTGGACGACTTGCAGCAGCCGGAGGCCCAGGTGCGACATTGGCTCCTCGAACTGTGGTCCAGTGCCGCCGGATAATTCGTCTCGAATGCGGTAGAGTCGCGCCAGCGTGGGGACGCTCGTCAGAACTCGCTGTTGAAACTCGATGGGAGCGGGTCCAGGCTCATAAAGCGCGGCGAGCAGTTGGAGACGTTCCTCGGAATCCTCTGCTGGAATCTGACATCGGTCGCGAAATTCCCGGAATCGCCGCAGCACGAGCTCCGTCAGCTCAGGCTCGCGCACGATTTCGAGCCAGGCCCGCAGGACCTGCTCAAGCTGATTCACATACGAGGCAAAGAAGCGGCCATCGGGAGCCAGACGCTCCGCCATGAACTCGTAGGCGAGCGAGAGGTCTCCCAGGAGTTCTCTTTCTCGTCGGCTCCGGGCCCGCAGGACCCGTTGCGCCGCCTCAACACCCACCAGCTCGAACAGGTCCGCGGGAGCGTCCCAACTGCAGGTGAATTCCGCGGCCCGAAAGATGCGCTCGCGTTGAAAGTCTCGCGGCTCCTGGCGGGAAAAGATGGCGCCAATGAGATCTCGAAGACCCATTCTCAGGCTCCGAGTGCCGTCAATCTGCCGCCACGCCAACACTTCATGCTGACGGCGCCTTTCGAGAATCGAGCCAGCGATGCAGGGACTGCCGGCTCTCTCCGCTGCGGCGTCCCGCGAGCACGCCCTCGACACCCATATGTTCGTCGAGGTCTGGCCATTCCACCGCGTAGCCCTCGCCGATCAATCGCCAGTTGTCCCGCTCGGCGCGAGTGGCAAGATCGGA
>JAHWKJ010000633.1 GCA_019347905.1 Planctomycetota bacterium | reverse complement strand
TCACGCAGCGCTCCACGGCCGCCGAGCTGGAGAAGTACGACGTCGTCGTCGCCTTCGATCCGGACTGGAAGCGGATGCAGGCCGAGCAGCCGGAATCGATCGAACTGCTCAGGAAGTGGGTTTACGACCGGAAGGGTGGACTGGTGCTGGTGGCGGGCGACGTCTTTACGCCGGAATTGGCCGCCGCGGGCGACGAGCTGGAAGACGTGCTCGCCATGTATCCGGTGTTCCTGAGCAACTTCTTCCTCGACGTGGCCTTTGACAGCGAGCGGCAGAGCGAAGAGGCGTGGCAGCCGCTGCTCACTCCCGACGGCCAGGCCGCCGGCTTCCTGCAGGTGGCCGAAGACGCCGAAGCCTCGCGCGACCTGTGGAGCGAGTTCGAGGGCTTCTACCGGGCCTATCCCACGGAAGGCAAGAAGGCGGGGGCGACGGTGTACATGTACCACACCGACACCACCGCCCAGACCGAGCACGGACGCCCCGTGCTGCTGGCCGCGCAGGACTACGGCGAAGGCACGACGTTCTACATCGGCAGCGCGGAATTGTGGCGGCTGCGGGCCTACAACGACGAATACTACGACCGCTTCTGGACGAAGCTCATCCGCGAGGCGGGCCAGGGCCGCCGCAAGCAGGGCGACAGCCCCGTCACGCTCTTGCCCGAAAAGACGGAAGTGAACCTTGGCGAGACGGTGAAGGTGACGGCCGTCGTGCTCGACAACAACTACCAGCCGACGACGTTCGACTCCGTCGAGCTGGATGTCATCGACCCGCGCGGACGGCCGCAGGTGCCCAGCCGCAAGCTGTTCGCCGTGAAGACCAGCCCCGGCGAGTACCTGGGCGACTTCCGGGCCACGCAGCCCGGCAAGTACGAACTGCGGCTGCCATTGCCCGGCAGCGAGAAGTACCAGTCGAAGACGGTGACGGTCGTCTTCCCCGGCGTGGAGAAGCTGCAAACCGAACAGAATGCGTCCCTCCTGACCGAGATCGCCCGCGACACCGGCGGCCGCTACGTGGCGCTCGACGAAGCCAGCGGCGTGTTGGTCGACCCCGACCTGCTGCCGGTCCGGGTGCTCAACGTCCCGCAGGAACAGAAGCTGGAAACGCTGTGGGACCGCCAGTGGATCCTGTTCGCCCTGGTCGGCCTACTCTCCATGGAATGGCTGACGCGCAAGCTGCTGAAACTGGCCTGACGGAGCGAGCAGCCGCCCCCCTCAGGGAAGCCCCGACGCTTCAGCAAGGGGTCTTTGGCAGCAACAGCTCCTACTCCCTCGCTCGCGCGTCGGGCTACTCCGCGCCGGCCTCTCCGCCGCCTTTCTTCCTCCTTTGCGCAATCTTTGCGCCTTCGCGTCTTTGCGTCGGCTCCTTCCGCCAGCCTGAAAAATCGGAAGAACCGCTAAAGTCCCCCCAGCTTCAAGGTCGATGAGACAGGCGATGCGGGCGCTCCGCCCGCGCACACGTCCCCCCTCGTCCCAAAAGGCCTCCCGGAGCGCAAGACACCATGTACCGCACGTTCGCGGCCGCCGCCCTTGTGGTCCTCAGCGGCTCCCTCGTCGGATGCTGTTTCAAACCAGTCACTTACGATCCCGTCACTGGGGTCATGTACGGCGGCGGACTCGAGCCCTGCTGCTGCGGGCCGCTCGATCCCTTCTGCCTGTTCTGCAACGGCTGCGAGCAGCCGTTGTATCCGCGGTTCTGGCCCTGGCACCTCTGGGGCGGCTGCGGCCTTGGGCAGGGCTTCGGCTGCGGGATGGGCTGCGGCGCGGGTTGCGGCCTGGGCTGCGAGCCGGTGGCCGATTGTGCCTGCGGCGGCGGTTGCCACTGCGGATCGCCGCACACCGTCCTCGGCGCCCCGCCCTACGGCGGGGGGTACTATCCGCAGCCGATGCCCGGCCCCGCCTACTGGAGCGATCCGGCGATGATGGCCCCGCCCGCGGGCGTGCAGAGCTATCCGTCGATCCAGGGCGGCGGGCAACCGGTGCCGCAGCCGGCGCCGCCCGAGCAGCCTGAAGACTCCGGCACCGGCCTGATCGTGCCCGACCCCGTCGCGCCGCCGTCGGCCGTCAAGCAGGCGCCGTCGCAGCCGCAGAGCATCCAGGGGCAGAGCCGCTGGATTCCGGCCCGCCGCTAGTTCTCTAAGGGCCAACGTCAGACGCAATGCCTCCGCCCCAACGGGGCCAAACTCGATAGCCCGGGGCAACGCCCCGGGAGACTTGAGGGCACACGATGCGACAGCCCTGAAAGGGCGAAACCATGCACCGAGTTTCGCCCTTTCAGGGCTGTGGCCGTCCCAGGTTCCGCGTTCCCAGGGCGTTGCCCTGGGCTATCGAGTTTGACCCCGTTGGGGTTCGCTTTCCTTCCAACTGTTGACCGCGCACAAAGGCCTCACGGATGAGCAGCCCCTTCGCCATCGCCTCGCTCGCCACGTCGATTGCTTTCGCCGCCACTGCCGCATGTGCGCAGGATCTCGCGCCTGAAGTCCAGGCGGACGACTCCGTGGCCGCGGGGCTGGAGCGGCTCGAAGCCGAACTCGGCGAATTGCGCGAAGAGAACCAGCGGCTGAAAGCGGACCTGGAACAGATTCGCGAATTGCCCGCCATCGCCGGGCGGAGCAGCCGTTACTTCCACGTCAGTCCGCTCCGCCGGCACGGCCTGGTGCCGCTCGTACCGGGAACGCCGCCCACGGGCGCCGCTGTGGCTTTTGAAGAGCCGCTGCCGGAAGGGGCCGTCCTCCCAATGGAAGTTCCACCGCCGGAAGCCATCGATGGCGGGCCGATCGTTCCGTATCCGATCGAGGAGTACCCGAGCGAGTTCTACGAACCCGCGGGCGAGCCGGCGTGGGTGGCGCATATCGACTGGCTCAACTGGAAAGCCAGCCGCGACGGACTCGATTTCCTCATCAGCGGCAACGACG
This sequence comes from Planctomycetota bacterium, assembly GCA_019347905.1. Lineage (GTDB taxonomy): Bacteria > Planctomycetota > Planctomycetia > Planctomycetales > Planctomycetaceae > JAHWKJ01. The sequence continues at coordinate 515 of JAHWKJ010000633.1, read as the reverse complement.
CCGACGGCGCGGTGGGTCCGGGGAACGTGAAGCGAATTCGCCAGGGCCGCAACAACGGCATACGGCTGGGCCTGTTCCGCCGCTCGCCGGCCGGCTGGGACGCCGGCGTGCGCTACACGGAAATCGATTCGCAGGGCCGTAACCAGGTCTTCAGCGCCCTGGCGATGATGAGCGCGACGCGCATCCATCCGAGTGGAGCGGATCTCGGCGACGCCGACATTTCCAACGCCAAATCGCAGTACCATCTCGCCTACGACCTCGTCGACCTCGAAGCCGGCCGCTGGATGAGCGTGGGCGACGCGGCCGCCGTCCGGCCTTTTGGCGGCTTGCGGGTCGCCCGCATCGATCAGGATCTGCACACGATGTACTCGCGGTTTCTGACCGGCGACGTGGTTGTGGTGCACGAGGTTTCGAACATGAGCTCGGTCGGTTTCCTGCTGGGCGGCGATGGGCACTGGCATCCGGGCGACGGCCGCTGGAAACTCTTCGGCCGTGCCGCCGCCGGCCTGCACGTG
>JAHWKJ010000106.1 GCA_019347905.1 Planctomycetota bacterium | reverse complement strand
GAGCCAATTTTCTCGATGTCGGTCCACGGGGCTTCGGTCATACCCGGCAGGAGCGTGACGATCGAGCAGCCATTGCCGCTCTCGAAGCGATAGGGAAGCCCGCTCTCGGACACGGCTGACACTCCGCGTGGACTGGATGAAGACCGATATACTGTACCGGAGCCACATCGCGTGCAACAGCGGCATTGGTGTTTGACACTGGTTTTTCGGCAGCCGTATAATCGATTTGCGGGCCACTTCTGATCGCGTCCGGTGACCGCAGCCGGCGCCTCCCATCATTTTCAACTTCTGATGCTCACCAAGATCGGGAAGGTTCTCGTCGTCCTCGTGACCGTCCTGTGCGTGGCGTTCGCGGGGTTCGCGATGATCGTCACCGCCGGCGGGCCGAACTGGCAGGCCCGCGCGGATGCGCTCGAAGAGTACCGCTTCGAGCAGACCGAGGGCGACAGCCCGCAATGGACCGCCGTCTTCCGGCTGCGCGGCGAAGGCGCCGGCGAAACGGTCGGCAGCCCCTCGCCCGTGCTGGCGCAGAAGATCGCCGACGCCCTCGATCACAAGCTCCGCCGCCAGCAGGACGAGTTGCAGCAATTGGCGCTGCAGATCGACGGCGATCCGCAGCGGGGCATTCCCAGCCTCGCAGCCCGCGCTCAGGAGGCGCAGCAGCTCATCCAGACAGACATCCAGGCTCTCCAGCAGTACGAAACGCAGCTTCGGACGCAGATCGCCGCCGTCAACCAGGCCATCGACCAGGCGTCGAAGCAGTTCGTGCAGAAGTCGCAGGAAGCCACCGACAAAGCCAGCCTCGCCGCCGAACGCCGCGAAGACCTGTACCGCCTGCGGAACCAACTCGCCGAACTTGAAGCCGATTTGTTTCGCACCCTGGAGCAGCAGTCGAAGATCCGCGATCTGTTGAATCGCATGTACGGCACCATTGCCCGCCTGAAGGGCCGCGCGGACCAGTTGAAAGCTCGCGGCGGCACGGGCGGCGATTACGAGCCCGCGGCCACGGGCGCCGGAGAGTAATTGGGAGCATCCGCACGGGGTCAGACCCCTTTGCGGACGAGCGATGCAGATAATGGGAAACGGTTTGGTCCGCAAAGGGGTCTGACCCCCTGCAAAACAGCAGGAAACGCAGCCATGCACTTTGTCGGTAAGGTCCTCATCGTCGTTCAGCTTGTGTTGAGCGTCTGCTTCATGGCATTCGCCGGGGCGGTCTACGCCGTCAAGGAGAACTGGCGGCAGGCCCACGCCACGCTCTCGGAGTCGCACCAGCGGCTCGGCCAGGAGAAGCAGACCCTGGAGCAGGAGTACGAGAACGCCAAGAACAAGTCGGCCCAGGACCTGCAGACCGCGCAGAACGAAGCGGCCCGCCTGCAGGCCGAGCTGAAGACCGAGCAGGACAAGGTTCAGACATTGACCACGCAGCTTCAGGCCGTGCGGGCCGAGCGCGAGAAGCTGCTGGCCTACTCCGACATCAACGACCGCGAGGCCAAAGAGCGGCGCGCCGAGGCCCTGGAGCAGCGCGAGATCAATCTCGCCCTCCACGCCGACCGCGACGCCAAGCGGCTGAAGATCACCGAGCTGGAAGACAACCTGTTCGAGCAGCAAATCCAGATCGCGAAGATGGAACAGAAGCAGGACCGCGTGCTGACGGAACTCGCCCTGTGGCGCAAGGCCGCCCGCTTCACCGGTCTCGACCCCGATCCGCGGCAATACGTCGGCCGGCAGGATCCGCCGCCGCAGGTGTACGGCAAGATCGTCAACACGCGCGGCGGCCAGGGCCGCGACGAGGACTACGTCGAGATCTCGGTGGGCAGCGACGACGGCCTGGAGAAGGGGCACGAACTGTACGTGTACCGCACCGGCGACCGCGGACAGTACATGGGCAAGATCCGCGTGGTCTACCTGACGGCCGACCGCGCCGTGGGCGTGGTGACGTCGAAATCCAAGACCGGCCAGATCCAGGTGGGGGACAATGTCACCACGCAGCTCTGATCCGCAGCCCCCGCCGCCCGATCCGAACATCTGGGTGGGCCTGCTCTTCGCCGCCTTCGCCGCCCTCGTGACCGGCTGCGTGTTCCTGGTGCTGGAACTCAGCCGCTACGGCTGGACCGCCGCTGGCGGGTAGAGCGCCGGCGGGCTCCGACGTAGCGCTCAGGTGAGTTGTGCCCGCCTTCACGAAGCAAGTCGCTCGGCCCCTGCACGTCTGCCGTGCCGGTTTGACGCTCGTCGAGGTCGTGATCATCGCGGCGTTGCTGGCATTGCTCGCCGCTCTGATCGCCCGGCCATGGGAAGTCACCCGCGGCGGCATTCGTCACTCATGCAAAAACCAGCTCAAGCAGATTGCGCTGGCGCTGCACAACTACCACGAAGATTACGGTTGCTTCCCGCCGGCCTATGTTGCCGACGAAAGGGGCCGGCCGATGCACAGTTGGCGCGTGCTGCTGCTGCCCTACGTGGATGAACTCCCGCTTTACAAGCAGTATCGCTTCGACGAACCGTGGGACGGGCCGAACAACCTGAAGGTGGGCGCACAGATGCCCCGGATTTATCTGTGTCCGGACGACGACCGCCTGAGTTTCCGCGCCGCCACGACGACCTACATGGCGTTGACCGGGCCGGGGACGAGCTTCGAGGCCAATCGCTGCACCGGAATCATCGACATCCGCGACGGTCTGGAAACCACCCTCCTTGTCGTTGAAAGCCCCCGCTCTCCCGTCCCGTGGACGAAGCCGGTCGACGTCAGCCCTGCTTCGCTCTACAACCTGTTGAAGAGCACGCCCCGAACGAGCACACCGCATGAGGAGGGCGTGAATGTCGTCTGGGTTGACGGCCGCGTAACGACGCTTCCCACTGACGTCTCTCGCGCGACACTGAATGCCATCTCGACCGTTGCCGGTGGCGAATCAGTCGACATGCGGTAGAATGCCCTCGGAACCAACCCGGGCGCGATGGATCCTGGAACGATGGGGTCGCCGCGAGAGAAGGAACTATGAAGAAGGCAGTGAATCGCACGACTAATCGTGAGCTGCTGAAGGAATATGACTTCAGTCGCGGTAAGCGCGGCAAATATGCCCGCAGGTATGCCGAAGGAAGCAACGTCATCGTATTGCCACCCGACTGGACCGAAGTCTTCCCCACCGCCGAGTCCGTTCACGAAGCGTTGCGCGGCCTGATATCGCTGGCCGACAAAGTGGGCGGAAAACGCTCGCGCAAGCGCCTCTCAAAGAACTCACGCTGACCCTCAACCCGCACACCTCAACCCTCACTTCAACGCAGGTCCGGCCCCCGAGCCGTCCAGCTCACGCTCGGACAGAACCGCCGCCGCTCCAGCACTCGCGGAATCTCTGGATGTTCCCGGTGCTTTCGCTCCTGCGGCTGTTGTCGTTGCGCTCGCTGCTGCCGCTGCTCCCGCTTCTTCTCGGTCGCCTCTCGACCATTGCAGTTCCGCGGCGAACCGAAGACCATGAAGCCGCCCGTAACCTGACTGCCCGCGAGGTCAACTTTCCTCTGCAGGCTTTCGAACCTGGCTCATTCCCGATCCTGACGACCGCGGTTTTTCCATGCGGATGCTGCTTGCCCCCACATTGATTCTCGCCTTTCTGCTTCCGCCGCCGTCGGTGCGGGCCGAGGGCCAGTGGGAGATTACGCCGGAAAGCGAAGTCGCCATCGAACGCGGCCTGGAGTGGCTGGCCCGGAACCAGGGGCCGGATGGCAACTGGGAGTCGAACGACCTGGGCCTCGTCAGCATGGGCACGCTGGCCTTTCTGGCCGCCGGGCACATGCCGGGCCGCGGACGCTACGGCGACGTGGTCGAGAAGTCGCTCGATTACGTCGTGCGGAACTCGAAGCCCTCGGGCCTCTTGAACATCTCGAACGGCCAGCGCGACATGTACAACCACGGTCTGGCGACGTTCGTGCTCGGCCAGGCCTACGGCATGACGGCCGATCCCCGCGTCGGCAAGACGCTCGACCGCGCCCTTAAGCTGATTTACAACACCCAGTGCGAAGACGGCGGCTGGGATTACCACGCCCGCCGCCAGCAGCGCGGCCACGACCTCAGCCTCGCCGTCATGCAGGCCAAGGCCATCCGCAGCGCCGTGGACAGCGGCCTGGAAGTTCCGCCCGAAGTCGTGCAGCTTGCCGTCCGCAGTGTCCGCGAGCACTACAAGGCCAGCAACGGCGCCCGCGGCTTCGATCCCCGCGCCCAGGAAGGCCCCGGCCAGTTCACCTACGACGGCAACCGCGGTACCACCGCCATGGCTGCCGCCGGCGTCGTCTGCCTGCAGGAATACGGCCAGTACGACGACTGGCGGATCCCGAAGACCATGGACGTCATTACGCCGGAGATCAAGCGGCTGAAGATGCCCAACAATCGCGACGGCCGGCTGCCGTTCGACGCCTACACCCTGTACTACGTCGGCCAGGCCCTGTACCAGGTCGGCGACCAGCAGAGTCTCGGCCGCCGCGACTGGTCCGAGTGCTACCCCATCCTGCGCGACCACCTGGTGAAGAGCCAGGGGCGCAAGCCCGGCGATCCGCGCGAAGACGGCTGGTGGACCGAAACCCGCCACGTCGGCGGCAAGCCCGGCCAGATGTGGGGCACCGCCACCGCATGCTTCATCCTGGCCATGCCGAACCGGTATCTGCCGATCCTCCAGGAAGGGAAGATCGAGAGTTTGAAGCAGCTTGGGAGCGAGTGAAGGCGGAAGTGAGGATAGAGGATAGAGGATGGAGGATAGAGGATGGCGATAGGCAGTAGGCGGACGGCAGTAGGAAGTGGGCGGGCGGCGGTAGACGGGCGGCAGACCCTCAACTCTCAACCCTCAACCCTCAACCCTGCATGAACTTTGTCACCGGCGCATTCGCCGTCGCGGGGCTGCTCGCGGCGACGGGGCCGATCATCATTCACCTCTTGAACCGTCGGCGATATCGCATCGTCGAATGGGCGGCGATGGATTTTCTGCGCGAGGCCCTGCAGCGCAATCGCCGCGTCTTGCAGCTTCGGGATCTCATCCTGCTCACGCTGCGCGTGCTGGCGGTGCTGTTTTTTGCGCTGGCCATCGCGCGGCCGTTTTTCTCTTCCGGCGGGGCGGAAGGGACGTTTCGCTTCATCTGGCTTGCGCTGGCCGTGGCCGCCGCGTTCGCCGCCGGCATCTGGGCCGTGCTGGCCGGCGACCGGAACAAGCGCTTCACCGCCGGCACTGTCTGCGGTCTGGCCGTGCTGGCCGCGGCGTGGGGGGCGTATGGCGTCGCTCAGTCGCAGGCGGAAGAAGGCGGCGCCGCCTCCAGCCGGCAGCCGGTGCATGCGGTTGTGCTCGTCGATAACAGCCTCAGCATGGCTTACGAATCGCTCGAAGGCACGCTGCTCGATCGGGCGAAGGCGAAGGCATCCGAGTTCGTCGATTCGCTGCCCGCCGACAGCCGCATTTCGATCATCCCGCTGTGCTCGCCCGAAGGCACGTTCACGCTGGACGCGTACCGCACGCGGGACGACGCCCGCGACGCTTTGAGCCGCATCACCGTCGCCGATCGTGCCGGTTCCGTCTCGCGGGCCGTCTCCCTCGCCGCCGAAGCCTGCCGCGATCTGCCGGAACTGTCGAAGCGGGTCGTGTTCATCGGCGATCAGCAGCTTTCCGGCTGGCCGGCGGAAGGCTCCCGGCAGCTTCTCGAAGGGCTGCCCGAGTTGCAGGTCGTGCAGGTTGCTCCAGAGACGCGGCAGAACCTGTGGGTGGAAGACTTCCGCGTCCAGGATGGGCTGGCCGATGTCGAAACGCCGGCGAACTTCCTGGTCACGGTCCGTTATAGTGGCGCGCAGCGGCTCGAAAACGTGCAGGTCACGTTGACGGTCGGCGAATTGACCGTCGCCAGCCGCACCATCGAGATGGAGCCGGACCAGACGCGCGAGCTGGAGTTCCCGCATCGCATCGACGTGCCCGCCGAGCCAGGCCGCCCGCAGCTCGTGCCCGCGCGGGTGGAGGTCGCCACCGCCTCGGTCGACGGCGACCGCCTGAAGAACGACAACCGGCGGCTGCTGGTCGTGCCGGTGGTCGCGGGGTTGCCGGTCGTGTTCATCGACTCCGTCGGCGACCGCGAGGATCTCGACGCGGGCCGCGTGGGCGAGACGTATCCGCTCAGGCGGCTGCTTGCCCCCCGCACCAGCCGGGCCGATTCGCGCCGCCAACTCATTCAGGTCCGCCACGCGACGCCCGCCGAGATCGACATTCCCCTGCTGGAAGACGCGCGGCTGGTGGTGCTCGCCGGAGTTGAGGCCATCGACGACGAGGCCGCCCTCGACCTGTTGCGGCAATACGTGCGTCAGGGAGGACAGCTCGTCATCGCCGCCGGCGGCCAGTTCGACCCGGAGCGCTGGACCGACCGCGCTTGGCGCGACGGTGCGGGTGTGCTGGCGGCTCCGCTCAAGGCCCAGCCGGTGGGGGAATCGCTGGCGGAGCTTGCAGCCCCTGAAGATTGGAAGCGGCTCAAGCAGTTCCACCTCGCCTTCGACAGCATGCAGCACGACTACTTCGTGATCGAAGGCGAAGACCGCCAGCAGCTTCGCGACCTGTACGAGAACGTGCCGTTCTTCAAGCTGCTGGAAGCCGACCTGTCCGAGGCGAGCCTGAAGCGCTTCACCGCCGCCGAGCAGGCCCGCATCGTCGAGGATCGCGCGTTTCGCAATGCAGCCACCCGGCGTCTGGACGAGTACGGCCGAGCCGACGGCAGCGGCCCGCTGACTGCCGAGGACGAGGCCCGCCGCGAAGCCGATCAGCGACGGCTGCGCGACATCGATCCCCACTGGCTGGTCTGGCGCGACGACCGGCAGGAAGGCGGAGCCGAGCTGGCGCCGGAAGAGCTCGCCCGCCGCTCGCGGCCCCGCGTGCTGGCCCGCTTCGCCGAGAACGGGCTGCCGTTTATCGTCGAACGTCCGATCGGCCGCGGCCGCTCACTGTTATTCACCTCGGGCGTCTACTCGCCGTGGAACCTGGTTGCGCGGACGAACGCGCACCTGATGTTCGACCGCATCTTCCGCGATCTTCTGGAAGACACGCTGCCCCGGCGGACGTTCCAGACCGCCGAGACGATCGTGCTGCCGGCCGAACCGGGCGACCGCCTCGAGTACCGCCTCACGCGGCCGAGCGGCGATGCCGAGCAGCTTGCGGTGGAGGCCCTCGGTCCGGACGATTACGGCGTCAGCATTCGCGACGCGGCGCAGTCGGGCCTCTACACCGTCGGCGTCCACAGATTGGAAGAAGGTGCGGGCGATGACGGCGGCGTCGCGGCCGCCAAGCAACTGGAGATCCCGCTGGCCCTCAACGGCCCGCCCGGAGAGTCGGATCTGACGGTGCTCGACGAAGCCGGCTTGGGCGACCGGCTGGCCGGCGTGCCGGTCCGCTGGGTCGAACGCGGCGAAGCGATCCCGCTGGAAGGCGCCCGCATCCGCGGCCGCGACCTCTGGAAATGGCTCGCCGGCTTCGCCCTCTTGTGCCTGTTGGCCGAGATGCTGGTCCTGGCATGGCCCAATCGGAGGGTCGAGGCGATTGGGACGCCGGTGAGCGAGTCGGCATAAACCAGTTTAACCACGGAGACACGGAGAGACACGGAGAAGACAAAGAGGGAGAGCGGTCCGTGCTGATCCATGAAGAGCTAACGAGCGAGATCATTGGGGCGGCGATTGAAGTTCATCGGGAACTGGGGCCGGGATTGCTGGAGTCGGCGTATCAGGTCTGTATGTGTCGCGAGTTCAGTCTGCGGAGCATTCCTTTCGAGCAGAAGGTGCCTCTCGCTGTCGAATACAAGGGGGTCAAGCTTGAGTGCGCGTATGAGATGGATTTTCGTGTCGATCGAAAAGTCGTCGTCGATTTGAAAGCCGTCTCCAAGATGCTTCCAGTGTTCGAAGCGCAGTTGCACACTTATTTGAAGCTCAGCAAGTGCCGCGTCGGCCTGCTGATCAACTTCCACGTGCTCGTCCTCAAGAACGGAATCATCCGTCGCGCATTGTGAAATTTGCGGACGACTTCTACCTATCCAGAACTCTTCTCCGAAAACTCTTCTCCGTGTCTCTCCGTGTCTCCGTGGTTATACAAGACTGTCGCTGAAGAAAGTCATGGATAGCTGGCTGACCTCCCTCATCGGCCGCAGCCTCGGCTACGACGACGTGACCGCGATCGAATCGTGGCGGTTGTCGTTCGGGTCGGGCTGGGCGCACGGTGCGCCGGGTCTCGTGTATGCGGGGCTGGTGGGACTGATTGTCCTCTCAGTCGTCTTCTACCGGCGCTACCAGCGCCGCGGACGCCGGGCGGCACGCATCGCCCTCGCCGGCGGACGTGCGATCCTGTTGTGCCTGTTGTTCCTCATCCTGGCCGATCCCGTGCTGGAGCTGAAACTCACCAGCAATCCCAAGCCCGTGTTCTGGGTGCTGGTGGACGGCACCGACAGCATGGCTATCGAAGACAAGCTTCCGGAAGACGAACGCCGCCGATTCGCGGACGCCGTTGCCCTTGGAAACTACCTCGCCTCCCGTGACTCGAAGCTCACCGCCAGCGCCAATGGCAACGGCTTGGCCGCGAACGGCAACGGGCACGGCGAAGAGCAGCGGCCACACGCCTCGGTCCCATCCAGCGGCAGCGCCCCACCGCCCGCCGTCTCGCGAATGGACTACGTCCGCGCCATCGCCGCCCGCGAAACAGGCAATCCCTTCCAGAAGCTCTCCGAAAAGTTCCGCCTCAAGACATTCGTCCTCGACCGCAAAGACGGAGTGCGAGCGGTCGAGGCCGACGACGACGGCCGCTTCGAGCCTCAGGCTTTTCAGAAAGCGCTCACCACCGACGGCGACGTCACCGCCCTGGGCGCGGGGCTCGAAGATCTGCTGCTGCGGCACGGCGCCGGCAACGTCGCCGGCATGCTCGTCATCAGCGACTTCGATCAGAACACCGGTCCCACACCCACGGCCGCGGCCCGCAAGCTGGCCCAGGCGGGCGTGAAGCTATTTACCGTCGGCCTCGGCCCCGCGTCGGCCCGCGACCTGGCGGTGAAGAACCTCGACGCGCCGCTGAAGATGAAAAAGGCCGAGCAATCGACGCTCACCATCACGCTTGCGCACGACGAGTTGGACGACCGCCCCGTCACCGTGCGGCTCATCGCCCTTCCCGCGGGCGCCGACTCCGCAGCCTCGAACGAACCGGTCCTGTTGGGCGAGAAAGACGTGACGCTCGCCGAGCGCTCGACGTCCGTGGAGTTTCCTTTCACACCGGAAGAAACCGGCCGCTGGGTCTTCACGGCCGAGGCGGGCGAAAAGACGAGTACGCTCGACGAGCGCGGCTTGGCCCGCATCGTGCCGCTCGAAGGCGAGGTCGTCGGCCAGAACAACGCCGCCGACCGCGAAGTGACGATCATCGACGACTTCATGCGGCTGCTCTACGTCGAGTACGAGCCGACGTGGGAGTGGCGGTTCGTGAAAGAGGTCTTCCACCGCGACCCCCTGGTGGGCCTGCGCGGCTTCCGCACGTATCTGCGTTCCAGCGACCCCGTCGTCCGCGAGCGGAACGAACTGTTCACCAACAGCCTGGTGCTGCCGCGGAAGGAGTTCTTCCAGACCGACGTCATCTTCCTGGGCGACATGCCGTCGTCGGCGCTCAGCACGCGGTTCTGCGAGCTGGTCAAGGAGTTCGTGGGCGAGTTCGGCGGCGGTCTGGTGGTCATCGCGGGACCGCGGTTCGGTCCGGGACAGCTTGCCGCCACGCCGCTGGCCGACATGCTGCCGGTCCGCGTCGATTCGGACGCCCGCATTCGCGACGAGCGGGAATTCCGTCTGGAACTGACAGCGTTCGGCCGCAGCGGCGGACAGTTCGACTTCATGCAGCTTGGCACTTCGCCCGAGGATGCGCTCGAGGGCTGGAACAACCTGGGACGTCTGCCCTGGTATCAGCCGGTGAAGGCTGTTGAGCCGGGCGTGACCACCGTCCTGGCCGAACATCCCACCGACGTGACCAGCGACGGCCGCACAAAGCAGCCGCTGATCGCGATCCGCAAGTACGGCAAAGGCGAGGTCGTGTACATCGCCTTCGACGAGCTGTGGCGTCTCCGCCGGGCGCATGGCGAGAAGTACTACCGCGCGTTCTGGGGGCCGCTCATCAAGCGGCTCGGTCTCAGCCACGCGCTGGGCAGCCAGAAGCGCTTCGTCGTCCGCACCGACCGCAAAGAGTACCGTGCCGACGACAAGGTGCTGCTCTCCGTCGAAGCCTACGACGAGGATTTCGAGAAGCTCACCGAAACCGACGTGGACGGCAAGTCAATTGAAGCCACCGTCATTCGCCCGCGACGTTCGGTTGAGGGGCACACGGAGACGACACTGGCGGTGTCGCAGCTCAAGCCGGGCGTCTTCGAGACGCGCATTCCCGTGTTCGAGCCGGGCGAGTACCGCGTGCGCGTGACGGACCCCGTGACGAAGGACACCAGCGAAGTCCACTTCCAGGTGGCCAGCGTCTCGGCCGAGCGCCGTAGTGCCGTCCGCAACGTGGCCCTGGAAGAATCGCTCGCCGCCGAGACCGGCGGCCGCACCTACAGCCTCGAGACGGTCTCGAAGCTGCCCGAGGACTTCAGTCCCCCGCGCCTGGTCGAACGCTCGACCGACATCTTCCCGATCTGGAGCACGTGGCCATTCTTCGTGGTCGTGATCGGGCTGATGCTGGGGGAATGGTTCTGGAGGAAGATGGTCAACCTGGCCTGAACCGTTTAGCCGCGACTCGTTAGAGGAGCGCTCTGCCGCGAGCAATTGAAACGTACAGAGCGCTCCTCTAACGAGTCGCGGCTAAACGCGGATTCTCACAATGCCCAAACTTGCTCACCTCCGCTCGCAACTCCAGCAGCTTCGCCGCCGGCGGGCCGGCGTGCGGATGACGATCGCGTGGGCGGCCGTCGTCGTCGCGGTCGTCGTCTCGCTGGCAGCGGCGTTTGCGCTCGACTTCTCGCTCGAGATGGATCGCTTCGGACGGTTTATCTCGCTCGTGCTGATGACCGTCGTCGTGGCCTGGATTTTCCGCCGCTTCACGCAGCCGGAACTGGGCCGCAGCGAGTCGGAGATCGACGTGGCGCTCATCGTCGAGCGCAACCACGCCATCGACAGCGACCTCGTTGCCGCGCTGCAGTTCCAGAAGCCGGAAGCCACCCGCTGGGGCTCGCCGCAGCTCGAAACGGCCGTCATCGACTACGTCGAAGACTACAGCTCACACCTCAATGTCTTCGACGGCTTCGACACCCGCCGCTTCAAACGCTCGGCCATCGCCGCGGGCACAAGCCTCGGCGTTTTTCTGCTGGCGATAGCGGTGTTTCCCTCGTACGCGGGCGCGTTCTTCAACCGCTTTTTCCTGGGCGGCGCCCACTATCCCACGGCGACCATCATCGAGCGAATAGAACTGAACGGCCGCGCGACCTACGCAGCCGATGGCGCGCTGGTCGAGACGGTCAACCACGCTTACGGACAGCCGCTGCGGTTCACGGTCGTCGGTTCGGGCGAACTGCCTGAGGCAGGGACCGTGCGACTGGAGAGCGTGCACAGCGGCGGAGAAACGAGGATCGACCTCAAACGTCTCGCGGCCGCCAAACAGCATAAGGTGGGAGAGGGCCAGGCGGTGTACGAAGCGGAGTTGCCGCGACTGGTCGATTCGGTCGCGTATCAGGTGTACCTGGGCGATGCGTGGACGGATCCGCTGGAGATTCACGTGATTCCGCTGCCCGTGGTCGACGTGGAACTTTCGCCGCGGCCGCCTGCGTATGCGGCGTCTTCCGCATCCGTCGATCCGGCCGCCGACAGCGGCGCGCTGCAGATCGCGGTGCTCGAAGGCTCGCGCGTCGAGCTGCGCGTCTCCTGTCGCAATAAGGAGCTGAAGCAGGCGACGGTGACTATTGGGGAGCGGGAGTTTCCACTGGTGCGCCGCGAAGAGGGCAAGCGGTCGGTGTGGACATTTGAAACAATGCGAGCGGCGCGAGGTACGCAGAAATCGAGTGAGAACCCGCTGGCTCTGGTGACGGAGCCGGTGCGGTTTTCGGTGCAGGTCGTGGACGCGGACGGGCTGTCGCTGGAAAAGCCCCGCGAAGGTTACATCCGCATCAAGGCGGACCGGCCGCCCCTCGTCCGCGAAGCGCGGATCGCCAGCCGCCTCGTCCTGCCCATCGCCGAACCGCAGATCGAATATGCAGCCAGCGACGACTACGGCCTCTCGCGGCTCGACCTCAAGCTGCAAATCGTGAAGGCCGACGGCGAGACGCGCGAGGAGACAGTTCCAATCGTCGACATCCCCGGGGACGGGCCGCCTCAGCGTTCGCTCTCTGGCCAGTGGCCGCTGAACCTGGAGCCGTTCGGTCTCGAAAAGGGCGACGAATTGAAACTCACGCTCGAAGCGTTCGACTACCGGGGCGAGCTGCCGCCCAAATCGAACGTCAGCGAGCCGCTGGTGTTGCAGGTAACCGACCGGCAGGGCATTCTGGCCGGCGTCGGGGAACTGGATGAACGGTCGGCAAGAGAGCTCGATTCGATCATCGATCTCGAAACGGGAGACCGGAAATGAAATCGTCACGGAAGTGCATGCTGGTGGCGGCTCTCATCGCCACCGTCCTCGCCGGACAGGCCGCGGCCGTCGATCCCGACTCTCTGGACCGCCGCCGCGAAGACCAGAAGCGGGCCCGCCAGATGGCGCAGCAGCTCGTCGACAGCGTGCTGCGCCTGCAGCTTCGCCAGCTCGAAGAAAACAAGCTGACGGACCTCGAAATCTACCGCGACATCAAGATCATGCGGGCGAACATCGCCGAACTGGTCGAGCAGGAAATGTCGCAGGTGGTCACGCTCCTCCTGGACGCCCAGCAGCAAGGCGACGAAAACGCCCGCCGCGAAAAATTCACCGAGGCCCGCGGTCTGATCCGGCAGATTGTGGTTCAGCTTTCGATCGAGCGGCAGAAGCTGCTCAGGCGCTTGAAGGCCGCCGAAATCGCCGAGCAGGCCCGGCGTCTCATTCGACTGGAGACTGTCGCGCTGGCCACGACAGAGTCGCTGCCCGAGCAGCCGCCCACCCGCCGCGAAGAACTGGCGATCAAGACGCTCGAAGATCAGCGCGACATCGTCAAGCTGTTTCTGCTGCTCGTCGAGACGCTCGTCGACGTGAGCAAGTGGGACGGCGCGATCGCCGACGGAGCCGCCGACGGCCTGCGGATTCTCAAGGCCGCCGACGTGGGCCGGCACCTCGATGAAGCCGTCCGCACGCTCTCCGCCGCAGAATATCCCACTGCGGCCGGACATCAGGCGCAGGCCATCGAGGGCCTCAAGCAGCTTCTGAAGATCATCGAGCGCACGCAGGGGCTCATCGGTGCGGAGCGCCAGCAGGCGCTGGACAAGGTCCGCGAGCTGGCCGAGAAGCAGGCGAAGCTCCGCGAGAAGACCGAACAGACCCAGCTCAAGCAGCCGCCGGAGAAAGAGCTGGTGCAAGAGCAGGCCGACATCCGCCGCGAGCTGGGAGACCTGGCCGAGTCGCTGCACGATCTGCCGGGTGCCGAGGAGCACCTGGAGCAGGCCAAGGCGGCGGCCGACGAGGCCACCACCGACTTGTTCGACGCCGAGCAGGCCGAGGCGATCGAGCAGCAGGGCAAGGTGCTGGGACATCTGGCGGCGCTGGAAGAGATGCTGATCAACGCGTCCGACATCGACGACTCGG
>JAHWKJ010000632.1 GCA_019347905.1 Planctomycetota bacterium | reverse complement strand
TGCATCCGACTGGCGGCAGGCCTGGAGCGTCTCGTCGGGCAGCGGGTCGCCGAACTGGTCGATGGCCCCGCCGCCCATGGGCCGTTCTTCCATCTCGAAGCGATGGCCGAACCGTGTCGCGACGGCTTCGAGCACGCGGCGCCCCTGGGCCATGATCTCGGGGCCGATGCCGTCGCCGGGGAGGAGAACGATGCTTGCGTGCACGACAGGTCTTGGGGACGAGAGGAGGTGGGGATGTCTAATTTTGGGCGCCGCGAAGAGGCAAGCGGTGGGCGAGCGGGGTGGCAGCGTCGGAGCGAGGTCTTCTGGCAGATCAGACTTCTTTGGCGTCGATCCAGGTCATCATGCTGCGGAGTTCGCGGCCCACCTTTTCGATGAGGTGCTCGCGGTCGCGGCGGCGCAGGGCTTTGAACGTGGGCTGGTTGGCCTTGTTCTCCAGGATCCATTCACGCGCGAACTGGCCGGACTGCACTTCGTCGAGAATCCGCTTCATTTCGCGCTTGGTCTCGTCGGTGACGATCCGCGGGCCGCGGGTGTAGTCGCCGAACTCCGCGGTATTCGAGACGCTGTACCGCATGTAGTTGAGGCCGCCCTGGTAGAACAGATCGACGATCAGCTTCAACTCGTGCATGCACTCGAAGTAGGCCATCTCGGGCTGATAGCCGGCATCGACCAGCGTTTCGAAGGCGGCCTTCACCAGGGCGCTGACGCCGCCGCACAACACGACCTGCTCGCCGAACAGGTCGGTCTCCGTCTCCTCGGCGAAGGTGGTTTCGATGACTCCGCCGCGCGTGCCGCCGATGCCTTTGGCGTAGGCGAGGGCCAACTTGCGCGACTGCTCGGACGCGCCGGGCGAAAGGGCGATCAACGAGGGCACGCCGCCGCCCTTGACGTATTCGCTGCGCACGAGGTGCCCCGGCCCCTTGGGTGCGACGAGGGCGGCGTCCACGCCTTCGGGCGGATCCACCTGCCCGAAGTGGATATTGAACCCGTGCGAGCACATCAGCAGGTTGCCGGGCTTGAGCTGCGGGCGGATCTCGCTCTTGTAGACGTCGGCCTGCACTTCATCGGGCAGCAGGATGTTGACGAGGTCGCCCTTCGCGGCAGCTTCGGCCGCCGGCAGCGGCTCGAAGCCATGGCTCCTGGCCAACTCGTAGTTCGGCCCGCCGGGCCGCTGACCGACGATCACGTTCAGGCCGCTGTCGCGCAGGTTCTGCGCTTGGGCGTGTCCCTGGCTGCCGTAGCCGATGATCGCAATCGTCTTGTTCTTGAGCAGCGCCAAGTCGGCATCGGCGTCGTAGTAGATTTTCGCGGGCATGGAGGGTTGAGGGTTGAGGGTGGTGAAAGGGGTAAAAGGGGCCAGAAGATAACTCAATGCGCGTGCGATCAGGCGTTGCTCCCGCGGCCGCCGCCGTCGCTTGCCTCTTCGCGACGACCCCGCCCAGATCACTTCCCAACAGGCGCCGGCTCGGTCGCGGGTCGCGTGGCGCCCATTTCAACCGTGACGGCGTCGCTGCGCAGCATGGCAATCCGGCCGGTGCGCACCAGTTCCAGGATCCCGAAGGGACGCATCAGTTCCACGAAGGCTTCCAGCTTCTTTTCCTGTCCGGAGATCTCGATCATCACGTGTCCGGGGCTGACATCGACGATCCGCGCCCGAAAGATCTCGACCAGCTCGCGAATCTCGTTGCGGCGGCCGCCGGCGGTCGCGACCTTGAGCAGCATCAGGTCGCGCTCGACGTAATCGCTGCGCGAGAAGTCCAGCACCTTCACTACGGTCACGATCTTCTCGAGCTGCTTGCGCACCTGGTCGAGCACGCGGTCATCGCCGTCGACGATAAATGTGATCCGCGAAAACTCGGGATTCTCCGTCTCGCCGACGGCGAGGCTGTCGATGTTGAAGGCCCGCGAGGCCAGCATGCCGGAAATGTGCGCGAGCACACCGGGCTGGTTCATCACCAGGGCCGAAAGCACGTGTCGCATTGCTCGAAAATCAATTCGGAATGGCGGCCGGTTGTAAACCACCCACGGTACACAACGCTCGGGCAGAAGACAAATCCGGCGCATGCGCGAAGGCACGCGCAGGGTCTAGGCGATTGGGTGCGGCGGGCGGTATGCTGAGGCTCGACTCCGGGACATTTCCCAGGGCATTGCCCGCCGGGCGAGAGAAGCGAACCCATGCCGCAGCAGATCGTCGTCCTGTGCATCGACGACAGTGAAGTCGATGCCGAGATCCTGCGTCGCCACGTCGCACAGATTCCCGAATACGCGATCGAGTTCCTGCACGCCGCCGACTCCGACGGCCCGGCGGCGGACGCGGCCCGGGCACGGGCGGACGTGATCTTTCTCGATTACAAGCTCCAGGGTCAGACGGGGCTGGAAGTGCTGAAGACGATCCGCAGTTCGGGCGACTCGCGGCCGGTGATCATTCTCACCGGGCAGGGCGACGAATACGTGGCAGCCACTCTCATCCGTGCGGGGGCCGACGATTATCTCGTCAAAGCCGATCTCTCCCCCGAGATGCTGCACCGCTGCCTGGAACAGTCGATTTCGGAATACCGCGGCACGCTGACCGACAACGAGATCCTCGACGAGATCGTGCAGCACAGCCTGGTCTTCCGCCAACTGGAGCGCGAGAAGCAGACGGCCGAAGAACTGTTTCAGGAGACAATCCGCGGTGCGGTCACCTCGCTGACGGCCGCCGTCGCCATCGCCTGTCCCGAGGCCGCCGACCGCGCCCACTTCCTGAAGCCTTACGTGCAAGGCATTCTGAACCAGTTGGACGTGGAGAAGCGCTGGGAAGTGAGCGTGGCGGCGCGGCTGTGTTCGCTGGGATTCATCGCCGTTCCAAGGCCGATTCTGAAGAAGCGGCTGGCCGGCGAAAAGCTGTCGAAGCGCGAGCAGGAAATCTTCTTCAGTCACGTGCGTGTGGGCTACAACCTCGTCGCCCGCATCCCGCGGCTGGAGGGCGTCGCCGAGGTCCTGCTGTACCAGGAGAAGTCCTTCGACGGCGGCGGCTATCCGCTGGACGCAGTGCGGGGCGCCGACCTGCCGATCGGCTCGCGAATCATCAAGGTCGCCGGCGATTACGAGCGCCGGCTGTCGCGGGGAGTGCCGCACCACGACGTCGTCGAGCACATGCGCAAGAGCGGCATCTACGATCCCGAGGTCGTCGACGCGCTGCTCGCGCACCTGGACACGTAGTGTGGATTTCAATCCACACGACCAAGGCGCCCGGGCACGGGTGCATCGCAGGATGTGGTCGTGTGGATGGAAATCCACACTACGGACGCCCACACACTGCAGGCGGCGGACCCGGGAGGCGAACCGGGGGGCTGACGCCCCCCGCAACGCCGGTGCATGCGCCCGGCGGCTAACGCCGCCGCCGGGCCGAGTGCGGCACGCCGCCACCGTCGCCGCCCGTGCCGACG
>JAHWKJ010000631.1 GCA_019347905.1 Planctomycetota bacterium | reverse complement strand
CTCGAAGCCGAAATCGCGGCGGCCATGACCGACGAGCGGCTCTCAGCCCCCGCCGAGGCCTTCCCCATCGGACTCCCCGGCGAGGAAGCCGAAGGCGAAGCCGCTCCGCCGGCGTCGCTCGAAGAGCTCCAGCGCGGCACACGGCTGACCGGCAAGATCGTCGCGCTGCGGAGCGATGATGTGTTCTTCGATCTGGGGTTGCGTGCCCCCGGAGTCGTCTCGAAACGCCAGTTTGAATCCGGCAAGCCGCCGGAAGTCGGCCAGCAACTGGTCGTGGTCGTCGACCGCGTCGATGCGGCCGAAGAACTGATTCATCTCAATCTGCCGCGCGGCCGCCGTCGGATTTCCGGCAACTGGGAAGCCCTCACGAAGGGCGCGGTGGTCGACTGCATTGTCACCGGCACCAACAAGGGCGGGCTGCAGGTCACGGTGAGCAATCTGCGCGGTTTTCTGCCTGCCAGCCAGGTCGATGTGCGGTTCATCTCCGAGCTCGAACCCTACATCGGTCAGAAGCTGGCCGTCGAAGTCGTCGAGGTGAATCCGAAGAAGCGGAACCTCGTGGTCAGTCGCCGGGCGGTGATCGAACGCGAGCGGCGGGAAGCCGAAGCCAACCTGTGGCAGACGCTCGCGCTGGGTCAGACGTATCGCGGCACGGTGAAAACCGTCAAAGACTACGGCGCGTTCATCGACATCGGCGGCGTCGACGCGTTTCTGCACGTGGGCGAAATGTCCTGGAACCGCATCCGCCATCCCGAAGAGGTGCTGTCGGAAGGCCAGGAGGTCGAGGTGCAGGTCATCTCGCTCGATCCGGAACGCAAGCGGATCGGGCTGGGGATGAAGCAGCTCATCAAGAACCCGTGGCAGGCCGCGACGGAGACATATGCGCCGGGTTCGACGGTCAGCGGCAAGGTCACGCGCACGGCGGCGTTCGGCGCGTTCATCGAATTGGAAGAGGGCGTCGAGGGTCTGGTCCACATCAGCGAGCTGGATCATGCGCGGGTCAAGCGCGTGACCGACGTTTTGCGCGAAGGCCAGCAGGTCGACGTGCAGGTGCTGGAGGTCGACCCGGAGCGACGCCGCATCAGCCTGTCGCTGAAGGCGCTCAAGGAGAAGCAGGCCGAACAGGCCCCCGCCGAGGAAGAACCGCCGCCCGAACAGCCTCAGCGCCGCCGGCGTACACCCTTGAAGGGCGGCACCGGCACGTCGCAGGCCGGCGGCGGCCTGTTCGGCGATCCCAACCGCTTCAAATGAGCTTGCCCGTCGACGAACGTGCCGGCAACCTCTGGTCGTGGACCGCTTCGGATGAAGCTGCGACCGAGCATTTTGGCGCGGCGCTCGCGCGGGCGCTGGAGCCGGGGACCGTCGTTTCGCTCACGGGGGAACTGGGTGCCGGCAAGACGCGGCTCGTGCAGGCGGTTTCGACCGCACTGGGGGTGCCTCGGGCGGAAGTCACCAGTCCCACGTTCGTCTTGCTCCAGGAATACCGTTCCCAGCCGCCGCTGTACCACTTCGACACGTACCGGCTGCGCGACGTGGATGAGTTCCTGGCCCTGGGGGCCGACGAGTTGTTGTGGTCCACCGGCGTCTGCTTCGTCGAGTGGGGCGAGCGCGTGGCCGACGTGCTGCCGGCCGACCGCTTGCAAATCGAGTTGGAGACGCTCGCTCCGACGGCCCGCCTTCTCCAGGTGAGTTGGAGCGGTCCGCGGGCGGAGCGCGTCGCGGCGACGTTGCGGCGCGCGCTCGATCTCTCGTTCGACTGCGACGGATGAAGTGGTTCATCAAGGCTCAGAATTCGGATTTCGAAATCAGCCGCCGGGCGCTAGCCCGCGGTTCCCGCCGCGCGAACCGGACGCTAGCGCATCCCGGCTGATGGGTTTCAACCCACGCGCCAGCGATTCGGGCGACTGAAGCGGTTCGCGTGGATTGAAATCCACGCTACGGGGCTCGCCGCGTAGCACAAGCGTCTCGCTTGTGCGGCCGTTGGGAGAATGGCGAATGCGCGCCCTGAGCAAGCGGGACGCTTGCTCTACGGGCGGCCGTCAGACGGATGTTCCGCAGGGAGATCCCTCCCGTCTTCAATTGCACGAGGGGACTTGCCGCACAATCGTCGACGATTTCTGTCGGCAATCGTCACAACTGGCACGAAGCCGGCGCCAATGGCAGAACACTCCCCGCACGCCCGTCTGAAACTGGGGGAATCCCTGAGCCGTCGTCGATATCTGATCCTGCGGAAAGGCATCGCGAATCTTCACTGGTGTGCACGGGCGGCGGATTCTCGCCGCTTTCCGTGTGTTGCCGGACCGCGCCTCGAGCGACATCTGTTGCTTCGCACCCTCGCCGGACCTGCAACGTGGCCACAATCGACTGGGCGGCCGAGCGCGAGCGCGCTCTGGCCGAAACCCGGGCTCCCAGCTTTCCGCCGACAGTCAAGCTGCCGGCGCTGCCGCAGGCGGTCGCGCGGTTCGCGGAGATCTCCCGGCGGCCGGATGCGTCGCTGGGCGAGTTGGCGCGGATCGTGGAATCGGATTCCAGCCTCATGCTCGACGTGCTGCGGTACGTGAATTCCAGCTACGTGGGCTTGCGACATCGCGTGGCGTCCGTGTTACAGGCGATCGGGCTGCTGGGCCTCAAGCGGGCGACGTCGCTGGTCGTGGCTTCGGGACTGGAAGCCGCCGCCCGCGCCCGCCAGATGAAGCTCGTCAATCAGCAAGTGTTCTGGAGGTCGTGCCTGGAGAAGGCCATCTTCGCCCGCGAGGTGGCGAGGCTGTGGGGGGCCGATGCGGACGCGGCATTTGCCGGCGGCCTGTTGCAGGATTTTCTGCTGCCCGTCCTTTCCGACCAGTTGGCCGGCCAGTACGTCATTTACCTCGAAGCCGCCCGCCGCGGCGCCGGGGCCGGCTCGCAGACGCCGGCTTCAAGCGGCGGGGCCTCGCTGGCGCTTCGGGCTGGTGTGGCGGACACTAACCCGACGCGCCAGCGCGGGGACAAAGGCTGCCGGCTCGTGGACTTCGAGGCCGCCCGCTTCGGCTGGAACCATGCCGTGGCCGCCGGCTGGCTCGTGCACTCGTGGAAGCTGCCGGACGAGCTGGTGTGCTGCCTGGTGTTCCATCACCAGTGGTCGCGCGTCATCGCCGATCCGACATTGGGACGAACGTCGGCCGCCGCCGTCGCCATCTCAGCGCTATTGCCGGACCCGCTGCTACAGGAGCCGCAGGGAGTTGCGAACCTGAAGGCCCTGAGCGAACGGCGGTCGGAAATCGACCTCGAGCGACTCGTCGGCGGCATCGACGACGAATGCGACCGCCTCGGCATGGACGCCGGTCGGGTCGCGTCTCTGGCGCAGCGTTGTCACCTGGCAGGCACAAGGGAGCACTTGCCCGATGAACAAGCGACCCACCACGTTAGTGCCGGGTAGTGTGGATTTCAATCCACACGGCC
>JAHWKJ010000105.1 GCA_019347905.1 Planctomycetota bacterium | reverse complement strand
GCCTGTGCACCTCTTCCAGCAGAGGCAGCGCGTGTGCCCATTGCTCCCGATGCAGCCAGGCGCGGGCCCAGGCGTGGATCTCCTCGGTCTGACCGGCTCCGACCGACTCGAAGATCGCGATCGCCTCCGCGTGCCGGCCCAGTTCCACAAGACAACGCGCACGGAGCGCCTGCGAGGAACCGCGGGCGCCGTGCTCCGCCTCCCAGCTTTCGACAGCCTGTAGCGCGTCGGCGGCCTTTCCAGCCTCGAGCAGCGCTTCTGCCTCGCGCAGCGGAGCCTCCTGAATCCAGAAGGTGCCGAACAGCACGGCGGCCGCAGCGCCCACGGCGATCGCGATGATCACCGCACCCCGGCGGACGAACGATCGTTCTTTGGACATGCACAACCCTCACACCAACCCGAAGCGCGAGCGAGGCCGCAAAGGCGAGTGTTGCCCGAGTTCCTCGCTGGCGCTTCGGGCTATTTGTCCGGCGCTGCCCGCACGATCTCGGCGACGGTCTCGACGAGGTCCGCTTCCGGCACTTCGCGCTGTTCGCCGCGGGTGAGATCCTTGACGGTCCAGGCGCCGCGGGCGAATTCCTCTTCGCCGGCGATGACCGCCACGCGAAAGCCTTTGCGGCTCGCGTACTTGAGCTGCTTGCCCAGCGGCCGTGCGTCCACGAACACCTCCGTATCGATGCCGGCGTGCCGCAGGACGCGGCCGATGCGGAAGTAGTCGCCGATGCGCCCGGCGTCGAACACCGTCACCAGAACCGGCGCGGGCGTCGCGGCCAGATCGACCAGCCCCAGCTCTTCCATTGCCGCCAGTAGCCGGTCGAGACCCAGGCTCGCGCCCACGCCCGGCAGCCGCTGCGTGGTGAATAATTCTGCGAGGTTATCGTAGCGCCCGCCCGAGCAGACGCTGCCGATGCCAGGCAACTGCCCGAGAAAAGTCTCGTAGATCGTCCCGGTGTAATAGTCGAGGCCGCGGGCGATGGAGACATCGAGGGCGATGCGCTCGTCCGCGATCCCCGCCGTGCGGCAGGCGGCGAATAGCTCGCGCAGATGCTCTAATCCGCGGCGTCCGGTTTCGCTTGCTCCCACCAACGGCTCCAGATCCCGCAGCAGCGATTGCGGCGAACCCTGCAGTGCGGCCAGTTCCAGCACCCGCGCGGCCTGCTCGCGAGTCGCCCCGGCCCGCTCGGTCATTTCTTCGATGACCGGGAGTGGTCCAGTCTTAGCGAGCTTGTCGAGCGCCCGCAACACGTCGGCGGCGCGTTCGGACAGCCCGAGTTGTTCCAAAACGCCGTTCAGCACCCGCCGGTTGTTGACGCGAACGGTGAAGCGGTCGAACCCGATCGCTTCCAGGAGATCGTGAATGACCAGCAGCGTTTCGATGTCGGATGCGTTCGAC
The DNA here is from genome assembly GCA_019347905.1 of Planctomycetota bacterium. GTDB lineage: Bacteria > Planctomycetota > Planctomycetia > Planctomycetales > Planctomycetaceae > JAHWKJ01. Next base: position 12,339 of record JAHWKJ010000105.1, on the reverse strand, counting down.
TCGGTGCCGATCGTGTCGAAGTCGCACTGCATGAATTCGCGGAACCGGCCCTTCTGGGGTTTTTCGGCCCGCCAGACAGTGGCGATGTGATAGCGCTTGAAGGGCGTGCCGATCTCCTGCAGGTGCTGGGCGGCGAACCGCGCGAGCGGCACCGTCAGATCGAAGCGCATGGCCACGTCGCGGCCGCCCTGATCGGTGAAGCGGAAAAGCTGCTTGTCCGATTCGGCCCCGCCCTTCCCCAGCAGGATCTCGCTGTACTCCAGCGCCGGCGTGTCGATCGGGCTGAAGCCATAGCTGCGATACACCTCGCGCGCCGCATCGACCAGCCGCTCGCGGGCGAGCATGCGGTCGGGCAGGTAATCGCGAAAGCCCTTGAGGATTTGTGGTTTGATGAGGGACAAGAGTCAGTGGTCAACAGTCAGAGGTCAGAAAGCAGGCGTCAGGCGGGCCAGCGAGTTTTTAACGCAAAGACGCGAAGAACGCAGAGGGTTCGCAAAGAAAAAAGACTGCAGTTGCTCCCTGGATGTTCGCTCATTCTTTCTTTGCGAGCCTCTGCGTCCTTGGCGTCTTTGCGTTAAAACTCTTCCGCATTCGCTCAGCCGCGCACGCAGGCGAGCGTTTGTTCCAGGAAGGGTCGCACGACGCTGGCCAGACGTGGGAGCTCTTCGTCGATCAGGAACGAGTCGTGGCCGTAGGGGCTGTCGAAGTCGAAGAAGGAGACATGGCGGCCCGATTCCACCAGCGCCCGCACAATTTGCTTGCTCTGGCTGGTCGGAAACAGCCAGTCGCTGGTGTACGAGACGACGAGGAAACGGGCGTCGGTCCGGCCCAGGGCGGCGGCGATCGAGCCGTAGCTGTCGGCCAGGTTGAAATAGTCCATCGCCTTAGACAGGTACAGGTAACTGTTGGCGTCGAAGCGTTCGACGAAGCGCTTGCCCTGGTAGTGCAGGTAGCTCTCGATCTGGAACTCGGTCTCGCGCATGAGGTCGTAACCGAGGCGGTCGCTGTGCTGCAGCCGGCGACCGAACTTCTTCTCGATCGAGTCTTCGGAAAGATACGTGATGTGCGCCAGCATCCGCGCGAGTGCCAGCCCGAAGCGCGGCCCTTCGTCAGCGTCGTAGTACTGCCCGCCGCGGTAGCGGGGATCGGCGAGGATCGCCCGCCGCCCCACGGTGTTGAACGCGATGCCCTGCGCCGACAGGTTCGCGGCGCTGGCGATCACAACGGCCGAGGCGATCTGCTGCGGAAATCTGGCCGCCCATTCCAGCACCTGCATTCCGCCCAGGCTGCCTCCCACGACCGACAGCAGCTTCTCGACGCCCAGGTACCGCACCAGCTCCGCATGGACGGTGACGATGTCGCCGACGGTGGTCACAGGGAAGTCGAGTGCGAAGCGGCGAAGAGTGGTGGGATTGATCGAGCACGGCCCCGTCGTCCCCTGGCAGCCGCCCAGCACGTTGGCGCAGATGACGAAGTAGCGGTCGGTGTCGATGCCTTTGCCGGGCCCGACGAAGCCCTCCCACCAGCCGGGCTTACGGCTGTTGCCCGCGTGCAGGCCGGCCGCGTGGGCGTCGCCCGTAAGTGCGTGGCACAAAAACACCGCATTGTCGCGCTCGGGCGAGAGTTCGCCGTAAGTCTCGTAGGCAACGGTAATAGGCCCGAGTTCGGCCTGCCCGTCGGTGCGCAGCGGCCGCGGTGGATCGAACAGCACGGCCGTGCGCGTCTCGACAATCCCCACCGAGCCGGGATCGAATGCGAGATCGATCGTGGCGGGTTCAAGTAATTCACTCGCCATGACACGATCTTCCGGAGCGGACAGACGACGCGACAAAGCCGGGGAAAGCAGCCATTATAGGTGCACCGCGGAGCGGTCGCGAGAGAACGGTGCGATCGCGGCGACGCGTGCCACACGGAATACCCGCGGCCATCATTAACTCGTCCCGGAGGGACGCTCGAAAGTTTGGAGAACGAAGTTGGTTTGACCGCTCCACCGGGCCCGTCCCGGTGGGCGGGCGACTGACCAGCTAGCTAGTACGGGACGTCCTACCGCGCATCTCTCCACCGGCCCCGTGCCGGTGGGAGAACGACTGAACGGCTCAAGGTCGGAGCCGTCCAGTCGTCGCTCCACCGGAGCAGGTCCGGCGGAGGCGTGTCAGTCATCGTTTGGCCTCGTGCTTTTAGCTGTTCAGTCACGGCTCCACCGGCACGGGGCCGGTGGTGGCCGCCGAACGACCCATTCTGCGACAAAGGCGGACGGTCTCTTCATCGCCGGGGGGACGAGGCCAGTGTGGGCGGGAGTCCCAACGGGACGACTGAAAGGCAGGCGGAGAACAAGCGCATGACAGACGACGCGACCCGTGACGACGCTGGACGAGGGATGGCCGACTCACGCGGCGGAGACCAGCCCTCCGGCCCCCTCGCTCGCGTGCTCAGATTGTGGTTCGGCGTGCGGAGCGACGTGACGCGTGGCGCTTATGCGGCCACGGGCTTCGGGCTGATGGCGTTCAAGTACGGTGTCGAGACGCTGGCGATTCTGCTGCTGGCGGACAATGTGCTCACGCCGCTGGAGTTTCTGCATCCGCTGCTCAGCGTGCGGGTGCGCGCAATGGAGCCGGGGCCGGAGTGGCTGCCATGGGCCGTCTTCGCGTGGAGCCTGCCGTTCCTGTGGATCGCGTTTTCGATGAGCGTCCGTCGGGCCGCCGACGCGGGGATCTCCCCCTGGTCGGGGCTGTGGGTACTGGTGCCGATCCTGAACCTGCTGGCGATGCTGGTTCTCGCCGTGCTGCCGTCGGCTCCGGGGCCAGGCTGGTCCGACACGCGCCGCCGCAAGAGCGACATCGCCATCGTCACCAGCGCCGTGCTGGGCGTGATGGCGGCATTGGCGATCGCCGGCGCGATGATCGGCTTTGGCGTCTACATCTTCGACGAGTACGGGGCGAGTCTGTTCTTCGCCACGCCCGTTGTGATGGGGGCCACGAGCGCGTTCCTGTTCAACCGCGAGCATGCCCGCAGCTACGGGGCCTCGATTTTCGTCGCCTTCATGGCGGTGTTCATCGCGGGACTGGCCTTATTGCTGTTTGCCCTCGAAGGCGCCATCTGCATCGCGATGGCCATTCCGCTGGTGTTGCCGCTGGGACTGTTCGGCGGCGTGATCGGCAAGGCGATCGCGGATTACACCCGCGAAGGGCGCTACATGGTGCCGCCCGCGATCGTGTTCGCGCTGCCGCTGCTGGCAGGGGCGGAATCGCTGTTCGTGCCGCCGACGGAGTTCCTCGTGCTCTCGTCGGTCGAGATCGATGCGCCGCCGGAAACAGTCTGGCGGCACGTCGTCTCCTTTCCGGACCTGCCGGAGCCGAGCGAATGGTATTTCCGCGCGGGCATATCGTGCCCGGTGCGGGCGCGGATCGAAGGCCGCGGCGTGGGCGCCACACGCTATTGCGAGTTTACCACCGGGACATTCATCGAGCCCATCACGGTCTGGGACGAGCCGCGGCGGCTGGCCTTTGACGTGAAGAGCCAGCCTCCGCCGATGTTCGAGCTCAGCCCATACCGGCACGTGCATCCGCCGCACATGGACGGCGTGCTCCGAAGCACGCGGGGCGAGTTCCGTCTCGTGCCGCTGGCGGGCGGCCGCACCCGGCTGGAGGGCCGCACGTGGTACCGCTTCAACATGAAGCCGCAGGGCTATTGGACGCTGTGGTCAGACCTGTTCATCCACCGCATCCACCTGCGCGTGCTCCGGCACGTGAAGCGACTCGCCGAAGCGGGTTGAGGGACGAGGGACGGAAGAGGGACAAGGGTCAAGGGACGAGGGTCAAGGGCCAGAAGTCGTCGGGGTGGGCGCGAGTGTGTGCGTGTCGAAAGACGCGTACCCGCGGCTGACGCCGCGGGCTACACGCTCTCGCCGCTATCGCGGCTGAAATGAGCCGCGTCACCACGATTTCGTCGTGCCGCAACTTTCGAGACGCTGACCGTCGCTGGCGTGGCGTGATCTCTGGCTCTCGACCCTCGACTCTAGACCCTCGACCCTCCTCACAGCCACAGCCGCCGCTGGAAGAACTCGATGACGTCGCCGAACAGCACGTAGCCGAGGCTGCTTTTGCCGCAGTGGATCTTGGCGCGGACGTCCGAGCCGATGCGGCGGGCCGGGGGGAGGTCGTCGGGGTCGATCGTGCCGCGCACTTCGACGACGCTGGTGCCTTCGCTGGAGGGGACGGGCCGCGTGGCGACTTCGCCCAGCCGGGCCTCCCAGGTTTCGACCGGGTTGGTGGCCAGCACGTACTCGATCTTGAGGTCGTCGCGTTTCTGCTCCTGCCGGGCGCGGAGCAGATGGCCCAGGCGGTGCTCTTCGACTTCGAGTTCCAGCCGCCAGTCGCTGGTGGGGTCCATGACTTCCATCAGAATCTCGCCGCGGCGAATGGGGCGGCCGCGCAGCTTCTGATCGAGCTGGAACGTGGCGACGACGCCGTCGCGGGGGGCGGTAATCAGCAATCGGCCGAGCCGCTCGCGGAACCGCTCGATGCGGCTCTCCAGTCCGCGGATCTGCGTTTTGGTCTCGTGGATGCGGACGTTGACGCGGTGCTGTTCGGGTCGGTCGAATGACTTTTGGGCTTCCTCGTATTCAACCTGCATCGCCCGCTCCAAGGCCCGCTTTTCCAGCAGGTCGCTTTCGGCCGATGAGAGTTGCTCGGCGAGATCGTCGTTCTTGAGTTGCACGAGTTTCTGCCCCGCGCGGACCTGCTGGCCCCCTTCGACGAAGATCGTCACCACCTCGCCGTCCTCGTGGGCGAAGACTTCGCTTTGCGCGACAGGCATCAGGCGGCCGGTGCCCTCCACGCGATACTCCCACGGAATCAGCACCAGCGACGCCACAATCGCCGCCACCAGCGACAGGATCGCCAGCGTCTTCAAGAGCTTGCGGCCGTGGAACCACTCGGTCGTGCGGCCGATCGCCCGCCACACCGGCAATAAAAACACCCGCTGGTGCTGCCGCGCGTTGGTGATCGCGGCCGCGATGTGGTCGGAGATGAGATCGCAGCGCTCCTGGAACGCCGGCGGCGGCTGGCTGTCATTGATCCGCTCCGCCAACAGGCATCCCACCGGCCGCGTGCGCTTCTGGGCGCGCGGCCGGCCGTCCTCTTCGGCGTCGCGGGACTCGACCAGCGGCTCGCTCTCGAACAGCGGCACCACGGCCACCATTCGCGAGCCACTCTCCTGCACGTAGGCGGCCAGCGGCTCTTCGATCTGCGGCGGCAGGTCCTCGACCTTGCCGGTGTAGAGCACGGGATCCTGCGTGGCGACGACGGCCTCGCACAGCCGCGACATGGCCCGCACGAGGTTCGCCCGCTGGTTGACGTTGTCCTGCCCGCTGATGGCCTGCACCGTCGTCTTGCGGCCGCGCTTGACGGCGACGCTGAGGCGGTCGGCCTTGAGCAACAGTCGCCCGTCGTTGGCCGCGGTGCCCGCCACTTCCTTCATGTGCAGGCTGCGCTGCAATTCCAGCACGAAGCGGGCGAAGTCGTCGAGGAAGCCGTCGGTCGCGGGCGTCGTCGGCAGGTCGCGCGGGCGCTCCATGTACTTGGACGCGAAGCCGCACATCTGCTCGACGAACTGCATGTAGCCCGGCCGGGCCTCGCGGGGGCAATCGGGCCGCAGGAAGACCTCCACGACGCCGACGCTTTCGGTCCCGTTCTGCAGGGCGGCCAGCACGATGTGATGCTGCGAAGGCAGGTCGACGCCTCGATCGTCGTCCGCGTTGTGTGCTCGGGTCTGCCCGTCGCCGACGACTTCCGTGAGCAGGCGACTGTTGGCGGCCTGGGCCGCGGGGCTGTCGTCGAGGCCGACTTCGCTGAGATTGACGTCGCAAAAGCGGGCGAGCCGGCCGCCGTGGCCCGTCAGCCATACGCCCGCCGCCTTCGAGCCCAGCGCCGCGACCAGGAGTTGCAGGAAGCGCTGGAAGAATGCATCGGGCGGCACGTTCGACCGCGACAACTCCTCGATCTCGCGCGCCATCCGCAAGACGCGATCGCGAACCTGCTGGACCGTGTTCGTCGTCGTCTGCGTCATCGCGAGCGGTCGTCCGGACGAAAAGAAGCGGCACCTTCGGCCGTCGAGGGCGGCGAAGACCCGGCCGGCTGAAGACAGGATAATGCCGGGGCCGGGTGTTTTCATTGTAGCGCGGCGCCGTAGAATTGGGAACGACCGGAATCGGCCGCTTCCGTCCGCTACGACCCCTTCAACCGGCGAAGAGCACCCGCCGTTGTGGCGCGGAGAGCGGCGATTGCGGGGGCGGGCCTCTCCGGCTCGTGCGCTGGCATTGGTAGAATGTGGTGCCTGCAACCTCCTCGCCTACTGGAGTCTGACCATGCGACGCCCTCTCACGTCCCCCTTGCCGGCGGCTTTCGGCCTGATGGCTGTCGCCGTCTTTTCCGCGGCCCAGCCGCCGTCTGCTGCCGACTCGGCGGCGCGGAGGAATACCGATCGGTCAGCACAAACGAACGGCGGCGACCGCGGGCTGGTGCGGTTGGAAGAGCCGGCGCGGATCACGCTCATCGACCAGGTCGTGCTGGCGGGCGATACGCCGGGGGTCCTTGCCGAGGTGAAATTCCACGAGGGCGACAGCGTGCCGGCGCGGACGAATGTGGCCCGTCTGCACGACGACGTGGCCCGGGCGGCGCTGGCCACCGCCGAAGAGGTCGCCCAGGACGAAATCGAAATCGAGTACGCGAAGGCGGCACACGAGGTCGCTTCGATCAAGTTGGAGAAGGCGCGGGCCGCCAACAGGGACACGCCCGGCGCGGTTCCCCAACTGGAAATCGAAGAGCTCAAGCTCGACGCCGAACGCAGTCGGCTGCAGATCAAGAAGGCCGGCAAAGACAAGGAAATCGCTGGCCTGCGCCGCGACGAGGCGGCGGCCGCCCTCAAGGGCTATGCAGTCAATGCGCCCGAGTTCGATGGCGTGGTCGTCCGCGTCTACAAGCACGCGGGCGAGGCGGTGCGCCAGGGCGATCCCATCATGGAGATCGTCAGCACCAGACGGCTCCGCGCGGAGGGGATGGTCAACGTTCGCGACGCCTGGAAGATCAAGCCCGGCCACCTGGTCCACCTGCAGCTCTACGTGCCGGAGGAAGGCGGCACGTTCGCGGACCGCACTTTCGAAGGGCGGGTGACGTTCGTCGACAAGAGCGTGGATCCGGTGAACCGCAAGGTGCGCGTGTGGGCTGAGGTCGACAACGCCGACGACGCCCTCAAAGGCGGCCTGCAGGCGTGGATGACGATCGACACCAGCCGCACGGTGGACTCGAAGAAGACGGCGCAGAAGTAGACCAGGAAGAAACATGCCGGTCCAGGCAGCCATGGTGCCTTCGACGCAGCGGCCCGTGCCGCTGCTCTGTCGCAACGACCTGGTCGTCGAGCGCATCGAGTACCAGGGCGTGGGGTCGCACGTCATCAAGGATCCGGTGGGCCTCAAATACCACCGCCTGCAGCCCGAGCAGTACGCGGCCCTCAGGCTGCTCAACGGCGAGCGGAGCCTCGAAGAGATCCGCAAGGGGCTCATCGAGCAGTTCCCCACGCTGTCGATCAAGGTCGCCGACGTCCAGCACCTGATCACCGACCTGCACAAGAAGGGCCTCGCGTACAGCGACCGCGTCGGCCAGGGCGTCGAGCTGATCAAGCACCACCGCGAGGAACGCCGCAAAAAGTTCTTCCAGGGTCTGCGAAGCATTCTCTTTCTGCGGCTGCCGGGCTGGGACCCGGAGCGGACGCTGACATTTCTATATCCGTTCTTCCGCTGGATGTTCCGGCCGTGGGCCGTGACGGCGGCGATGCTGTTCGTCGTCTCGGCCATGCTGCTGCTCTTGATCCAGTTCGACGAGTTCCGCGCGCGGCTGCCGGAGTTTCAGCAGTTCTTCGGCTGGCCGAACCTGATGTATATGTGGGCGACGCTGGCGGTCTCGAAAATCATCCATGAGTTCGGGCACGGGCTGGCTTGCAAGCACTTCGGCGGCGAATGCCACGAGATGGGCGTGATGCTGCTGGTCTTCAGCCCGTGCCTGTACTGCGACGTGACCGACTCGTGGATGCTGAAGAACAAGTGGAAGCGGATCGCGATCGCCGCCGCCGGCATGTACATCGAGATCATCCTCTCGGCGATCGCGATTTACGTGTGGTGGAACACGCAGCGCGGGGGGCTGATCCACAACCTGGCCCTCAACGTGTTTTTCGTGACGGCCGTCACGACGGTGATCTTCAACGCCAACCCGCTGATGCGGTTCGACGGCTATTACATGATGTCGGACTGGCTGGAGATCCCCAACCTGCGGTCGAAGTCGGACAAGCTGCTTCGCGACAAGTTCGCGTGGTACTGCCTGGGCATCGAGACCCGCAGCGATCCCTTCATGCCCGAGACCGGCGTGGGCTGGTTCGTGACGTATGCCATCGCGGCTGCCCTGTACCGCTGGTTCATCCTGTTCGGCATCACGATCTTCCTGTACACGGTGCTGAAGCCCTATGGCTTGCAGAGCCTGGGGATTGCGCTGGCCGTGTTCAGCATCGGCGGGATCGTGTTCAACATGGTCTATAATGTGTACAAGATCATTGCGGCCCCGAGGGTGGAACCAATGAGCTGGAAAAAGGCCACGATCACCGTGGCAGTGCTGGGGTGCCTGGTGGGCGGCATCCTGATGATCCCGCTGCCCCTGCACGTCGAGTCGGCCTTTCTGGTCGAGCCGCACAAAGTGCAGCACGTGTACGCCCTCACGCCCGGCGTGCTGAAGGAAGCGCGGGTGCGCGCCGGGGATCCAGTCGAAAAGGATCAGGTGCTGGCCGTACTGGAAAACTTCGAGAAGGAAGAGGAGCTCCGCATGCTGCAGATCGAGGAAGAGGTGCAGCTCACGCGCTTCCACACGTATCAGGCGATCGGCGACACGACGCAGGCGGGGCTGGCCCGCGAACGCCTGAAGAGCATCCGCCGCCAGATGGACGAGCTCAACGTGCAGATCGCGCAGTTGACGATTCGGGCGCCCATCGATGGCCGCGTCGTCGCTCCGCCCCGCACGCCCGAGCCGAAGCACGACCCCGTGGAGAACCGCCTCCCGACCTGGCACGGCACGCCGCTCGATCCGCAGAACGTGGGCGGCTTCATGGAGGAGGGCACGCACGTGCTGAGCATCGCGCCCAGCGAGCAGATGGACGCGATATTGTTCGTCGACCAGTCAGACCGCAACGACGTCGCCGTGGGCCAGACGGTGACGCTCAAGTTCGACCATCTGCCCTCCGAGAGCTACGAAGAAGCCGTGGCCGACGTTTCCGAACGCGAAGTGCAGTTCGCCCCCGAGGCGCTCTCGAACAAGCAGGCGGGCGAGTTGGCGACCGTGACCGATGAGCACGGCCGCGAGCGGCTGACGAGCGCCGCCTACCAGGCCCGCGTGCACCTGTCCGAGGACCTGGCGCTGATGAAGCCGGGGGTGCGCGGCCGCGCCTACGTGCTGGTCGAAGAGCGCACCGCCTGGGACTGGATCCGCCGCTGGTGGAGCGAGACGTTCACGTTCCGGCTGTGAGTCGGTAGGCGACAATAGCCTTTCCTGGAGAACGGAATGACCTTTCTCGACATTCTCAATTACGTATACGCTCAGCCCTTCCGTCCGTTTCGGATCCAGATGGTGGGCGGCCGCACGTTTGATGTGCGCCATCCCGAGATGATTCGTGTCGGCAATACGACAGTTCATGTTTTTGCTCCCTCGCCAGAAGACGACCGGGTGTACGAGCGTGTCCACCTGCTCGGCCTGTCGTTGATCGAATCCATCGAGTATCTGGATGCGTCCGTCACTCGAGAGGGAAGCTGACGCCATGATGACCGCACAGGAAATGCTCATCGAGTCGATTGCACCGCTCGACCTCGCCCGTAGCAGAAACGGCCGATAGCTCGGCGTCTGCTTCATGCCCGCTTTCACCCATCACATCTTCATCTGCGCGAACACGCGGCCGCCGGGGCACCCGCGCGGCTGCTGCGATCCGGAAGGCACAGACGCCTTGCGCGAGGCGTTCAAGTCGGAAATCAAGCGGCGGAAGCTGGGGCCGCTCGTGCGGGCCAATAAGTCCGGCTGTCTGGAGCAGTGCGAGCACGGGCCGACGATCGCCATCTATCCGCAAGCCCTGTTCTACGGCGGCGTGACAGTCGCGGACGTGCCGCGGATCATCGAGGAAACGGTGATCGGCGGCCGCGTACTGCACGACCTGCGGATCGCCGAGGAGTGTCTGAACAACCCCGGTTGTCCGCACGTCCGCGCCCGCCGCGGCGAATTTCCATCGTAGGCAAGTCAGCCGGCGACAACTCGCGGGCGCGGTGAATCCACATTGCCGGCACGCGCGCCGACGGCGTTGCGATCAAAACGGTTCCACCGGGCCAGCAATTCACCACGGCTGTGGACGCCGAAGCGGCGATAGAGCGCCGTGACGTACTCGTGGACCGTCGGCCGGCTGATCCCCAGCCGTCGTGCGATCTGCTTTTCGCTGTCACCTTCCAGCAGGCGTTCGAGCACCTGTCGCAGGCGGGGGGGCAGTTGAGCGGACGATGTCTCGCGCGCAGAGGCGAGTTGCCGGCCGATCAGCGGCCCCAGCTCCTCATGCAGCAAACGGACCAGTTGCCGCTCGCGTTCTCCGAAACGTCGCGCTCTCAAGGCGCGGTACAGCTCAATCACGCTGATGGCATCGTCGGCCGCCGGCAGAGCGTAGTACGAATACAGCGACTCGTTGACTCCGGCCGGCCGCCGGTACTCGTGAAAGTGCGGCGACCCAAACCATTCGCGGTCCGCCAGCAGTTGCTGTCGGACGCGGGTGACGACTCCGCTGCGTCGCTTCACCAGGTTACGCGTCGATGGGGATCGGCAGCAACTTCCAGGTCGAAGGCCACACCTTCGGCAGCCACTTCCGAGGCCGGTTGGACGACGTGCGGTTCTGGAATGCGGCCCGCACCCAGGAGGAGATCGCGAACTCATTCACCTCCGAGTTGAGCGCCAACGAAACCGCGCTGGCGGCCTATTACAAGTTCAACGACGGTACGGGCAGCCCGACGGCGGCGGATTCGACGCCGAACGGCCACGACGGCACGCTCCGGAACATGAATCCCGCGACGGATTGGCTGAGCATCCCCAACACATGGACGTGGTCGTTCACGACGGACGACGGTCCGGCCGAAAGCCAGACGGTCACGATCACCGCCGATGACGGTGACGGCGGGACGGAGACGGTCGGCTTCCAACTGATCGTCAACAACGTCGCTCCCACGGGGAGCTTCTCGATCGATGGCGCCCCAATGAGCGTGGACGAGGGCAGTCCCCTCACGTTCTCGTTCTCCAACCAGTTCGACCCCTCCGCGGCCGATTCGGCAGCCGGATTTCACCTATTCGTACGACTTCGACAACGACGGCACGTTCGACCTGACCACGTCGGCCGCATCCGCGTCGTTCACGTTTGCCGACGACGGCGATTACACGGTGCGCGGTCGCATCCAGGACAAGGATGGAAGTTTCAGCGACTACACGACAGCAGTGACCGTCAACAACGTCGCCCCCGAGATCACGAGCTTCACCAGCAGTTCGCCCGAGTGCGGCAGCGGCGCCGAAGGAGAAATGGTGACCGTCGACGGCCTGTTCTCCGATATCGGCACGCTCGACACGCACACCGCTACGATCGATTGGGGTGATGGCACGGTCACGCCGGCGACGATCACCGAAGCGGGTGGATCGGGCAGCCTCGTCGCCAGCCATGCGTACGAGTTCGGCGGGATCTACACCATCAGGCTGCTGCTCAGCGACGACGATACCGGCACGGCCACGGCGCTGGCGACGGCGGTGATCACCGGGGCCGGCGTCCACGGCGGGACCTTGCAGATCATCGGGACCGACGGTGACGACCGGGTGACGGTCGAGCCCGCCGACGCGGACCTGCTGGTCGTCCACGCCAGCTTCCTGCCGGAGGCCGACGGATCCCGCACGTTCGCGGCGGCAGGCGTGCATTCGATCCAGATGCTGCTGTGCGACGGGCACGATCGCGCGACGATCGAGTCCAGCATTCAACTGCCGGCGATCGTCGATGGCGGGCCCGGGGACGACAGGCTCGTGGCGGGCGGCGGCGGCACGGTGCTCGTGGGCGGACCGGGCGAAGACCAACTCATGGGCGGCGACAGCCGCGACGTATTGATTGGCGGAGAAGGCGCCGACCTGATTCAGGGCAAGGACGGCGACGATCTCCTGATCGCCGGCGTCACGCTCTTCGATTCCGACTGGACCGCCCTCGAGGCAATCCTGGCCGAATGGAATTCCGACCGCACTTTCGACG
>JAHWKJ010000630.1 GCA_019347905.1 Planctomycetota bacterium | reverse complement strand
TCCACTGGTAGAGCGTGCCGTTCGGTGTGATGAAGTATTCGCGGTTGCCGTTGCCCAGCATCCACTTCTCGCCCGCGCCGCCCCAGTTCGTGCTGTAGCTGCCGATGTACCGCAGGCCATGCGTCTGATCGAACTCGTAAGCCAGTTCGGCCAGCGGATCGCCAGTACGCAGTTCGGCCGTGTAGGTGACCGTCTGACCGTCGGCATCTACCGACGGCAGATTCAGCGTCAGGCTGTCCTGCGAGCGGGGAATCGAGATGTTCGACAGCGCGAGTTCCGGTGCGTGATCGATCACGGAGACCACAAACCCGTCTTCCGCGCTGTTGCGACCGTCGGTGGCCGTCACATTGATGCTGAGGTTGCCGAGGAAGCCGTCGCCGGGCGTGAGGACGATGACGTTCCCGTCGATCAGCTCCACCGTGGTGCCGCCGACGTCCCCGCCCACCGGCGGCGGTGCGTCGTGCAGTTTGGCGGGATCGGCGTGGAAGCTGGCATCGAGCGTGGCCAGCCGCGTGCTGCCGGAGACAAAGCCGGTGCCGGGACGCGCGCCGGTCCACTGGTACAGCGAACCGTTCGGCGTGATGAAGTATTCGCGGTTGCCGTTGCCGAGCATCCACTTCTCGCCCGCGCCACCCCAGTTCGTGCTGTAGCTGCCGATGTACCGCAGCCCGTGCGTCTGGTCGAGCTGCCAGGCCAGTTCGGCCAGGGGGTTGCCGACCGCCAGGTCGACCGTGTAACTGACAAGATCGCCGTCGGCGTCTCTGGCCGGAAGTGGAATGGACAGCGAGTCCTGGTTGAACGACAGCGACCGATCCGCCAAGTCGAGTTCCGGAGCATGGTCGATGACACTGACGGTAAACCGGTCCTCGAGGCTGTTGCGGCCGTCCGTCGCCGTCACGTTGACGCTGAGGTTGCCGAGGAAGCCGTCGCCGGGCGTGACGCGGATGATATTCCCGCCGATCAGCTCCACGGTGCTGCCGCCGACGTCCTCGCCGACGGGAAGCGGTGCATCGTGCAGCCGGGCCGGATCGGCATAGAAGGTTGCATCGAGCGTGGCCACCCGCGTGCTGCCGGAGACAAAGCCGGAGCCGGGCCGCGCCCCCGTCCACTGGTAGAGCGTGCCGTTCGGTGTGATGAAGTATTCGCGGTTGCCGTTGCCCAGCATCCACTTCTCGCCCGCGCCGCCCCAGTTCGCGCTGTAGCTGCCGATGTACCGCAGCCCGTGCGTCTGGTCGAGTTCGTACGCCAACTCCGCCAAGACATCGCGGGCGATTATTTCTGCGGCGTACGTGAGGGAGCCGCTGTCGCCAACTGTCAGCGGCAGAGGGACCGTGACCTGGTCCTGTGAAAACGAAATCGTCCGGTCCGGAAGATCAAATGCACCGAGAGTCGATAGGCATAACCTGTCCTCAAGGCTTTCCGCAGCTACAAGCGATGACTTGTATTGAAAACCTTTCCGCGGTCGCTTTCCCGCCGATCGACTTCGTCGAGATGATGATGGAAACCTGCCAAACATTCGAAGGAGAGCTAAGAATCGCATAACTTCCTCGCATCGTTCGTGGGGCTTCCGTTCGACGGTCTCTCAGCATATTGAAGGGTGCAGAGCGGAGGTCAAAGCGGCTCGTTCGAAGTATCGAGGGCCGCGAATTCTGCGGTACGGGCATTCATCATGCCGACCAGCGCGGCGGATTTCAAGCCGTTACGTTAAAGACGGCAGTGTCCGGGCAGCCGCGCGGCTCTACGGATTCGATCCGCTGCGCTGCGTTTGTGTATGCTGTGGAAGTCCAGCCGATTTGCCTTTCGCTCGCAGCAGGGGTACCCGTCGCGATGATCGTCACCGTCGAGCACCTCTCGTACTCGTATCCCGGTGGCGTGAAGGCGCTCGACGATGTGAGCTTTTCGATCGCGGACGGCGAATCGGTGGCGATCGTCGGGCCTTCCGGGGCGGGCAAGTCGACGCTGCTGATGCATCTCAACGGACTGTTGCCGGAGAACGCGGCCGCCGATGGCGAGGCGGCGGTTCGTGTGGGGGAGTTGCCGGTGGCGCGGCGGCACCTGGCGGAGATACGCCGCCGCGTGGGCTTCGTGTTTCAGGATCCGGACGATCAGCTCTTCTGTCCCACCGTGCGGGAGGACGTGGCATTCGGGCCGCTCAACCTGGGTCTCGCGCGGGACGAGGTCGAGCGGCGGATCGCGGAGAGTCTCGCCGCGGTGGGCCTGGCCGACTTCGCCCAGCGTAGCACGCTGATGCTCAGCGTGGGGGAGCGGAAGCGGGTGTGCGTCGCGGGCGTGCTGGCCTGCCGGCCGGACGTGCTGGTGCTCGACGAGCCGACGAGCAATCTCGATCCGCGGGCGCGGCGCGAGCTGCTGGCGATTCTCGACGCGTTCGCCGGGGTGCGGATCATCGCCACGCACGACCTCGACCTGGTGGTCGCGCACTGCCAGCGCGTGCTCGTGCTCGATGGCGGCCGCCTGCACGCCGACGGCCCGCCCGCGAGCATTCTGTCCGACACGGCGCTGATGACGCGCCACGGCCTGGAGGTGCCGTTGCGACTGAAGCTGGCCCGCTCCGGATGGTCCGACGGGTTGTAGCGCCGGTTTGTAGTGGCCGGCTTCCCGCCACGGGCGGGGCCTGGGCCGGGTGAACCCGGCCACTACGAACGCGACCGGGCGCGCGTTCACACGGAGTTCGCGACGAGCGGCTCCTTCATCGGGCCGACATACGAGCGGAATTGAATCAGCGGCCTGAGCGTCTCACGCAGGTCGGCCAGCGTGGAGACGATGCGTTCCGCCCCGGCCGCCTCGAGACCCTGCCGACCCTTTTCGGAGACGTGCCGGCCGCCCCAGCGCGCCACCACGATCCTGAGTTCGGGGTCGCGCTGCTTGAGCCGCTTGCAGATCCGGCGCGTCTGCACCAGGTCGCCCGGCAGCGACGAGACACACACGCACACCGGCCTTCGCTCCTCGATGAGTGCGATGCGTTCGGCGATCAGCATGTCGGTGGAGGCGACGATGACTTCACACACCTGCGGGTCGAGCAGCCGTCCGAGCAATCCCAGGATCACCTCGTCGGTCTCCCGAAGCGGAAAGCCGACCACGAGCGGCCGGCGGCCGTTCGGGGACGCCGCGGCCGTGTCGCCGCCCGTCAACAATTCAGTCGATACCACCGGCAAATCATCGACGACTTCGCGCAACGTCTCCACAATGTGCCGCTCGTCGTCGTCGTCGATCTTGTCCGAGTTGCGTTCGCGACGGGCCAGCACGAGCGTGGGGATCAAGAGTTCGTCGGCGGTCGCCGCGAAGGACTTTTCCAGAAGATGCTCGTCAACGATCTCTTCGGCGCTTTCCTCGTCCCAGGCCAGCAGCCGCTGATACAGCCACAAGTGCGCCTCGAGGGCCGGCCGCTCGCCCTCTGACGCGGGCTCAGTCGACGTCGCGGCGCA
>JAHWKJ010000104.1 GCA_019347905.1 Planctomycetota bacterium | reverse complement strand
AGGCGAGCTGCCAGTGCCACCCAACCGCGCTCCTCTGGCGAGTCGCGGCTAAACGGTGACGCAACGCGCGAAGCACGATCCCTATGCGACAGATCCTCCTCCGCATCCGCTTCGACAACCTGTTCATGCTCGAGCCGTACGAGCACACGACGGCCGTCGGCGCGGGCTGGCTGATCGGCGTCTGGGTGCTGGGCGTGGTTCTGTGGTCGCTCTGGCGGCGCGGCGCAGCGAAAACCGGCGGCGAATTGGCCCGTGCCATCGCCTCGCGGCTCGTGCTGCCGCTGGTCCTGCTGGCGGCGCTCGCGGCCTTCGGTTCGCGCTTTCCCAAGGAAGGCCTGCCCATCTTCGGCTACGGGTTCATGCTGTTCTGCGGCTTCATCCTCGGCGGCTGGACGGCCGCCCGCCGCGCCCGCCGAGCCGGCCTGCCCGGCGAGGTGATGTGGGACCTGGGCATGTGGATGTTCTTCGCCGGGCTGGCGGGGGCGCGGCTGTTTTACATCCTGCAGTATCCCCAGCGCGTGTTCTACCACGAGGTCGAGGGCACGCTGCGGATGAAGGAAGGCTGGGAGCTGCTGCTGGCGGTGTTCAACCTGCCCGACGGTGGACTGGTCGCGCTGGGCAGCGTGCCGACGGCCGTGGTAGCGGGCCTCGTCTTCTGCCGTCTGCGGAAAGTACGGCCGCTGGTGGTCGGCGACCTCGCCATGCCCAGCGTATTTATCGGCCTGGGGCTGGGACGCATCGGCTGTCTGCTCAACGGCTGCTGTTACGGCGACCGCAGCGACCTGCCGTGGGCCATCCAGTTCCCCAAAGGCGGCGGCGTAACTTTCAAAGCCCTGGAGCTGCGCGGCTTTCTGCCCGAAGACGCCGCGTGGACGTTCCCGCTGCACCCGACGCAGATTTACAGCTCGATCAACGCCTTCGTGCTGGCGGGGGTGTGCGCGATTCTTGTGCGCAAGTGGCTGCGCCCGGGCCTGGTGATGGCCTTCGCCTGGGTCGCGTACCCGATCAGCCGCTTCCTGATCGAATTCCTGCGCGGCGACGAGATGGGCAAGTTCGGCACGGAGCTAACTATCTCACAGTGGTACAGCCTGGCGTTGTTCGCCTCGGGCCTGGTGTTCACGATCTGGCTCGGCGAGCGGTCGCTGCGCGAGTCGCCGAGTGCAGAACGCGTCGCCGCGATGAGGAGTAATTCGGTGACAAGGTGACAAGGTGAGGGGGTGACAAGGTGAACGCTGGCGCGAAGTCCACAGTGCCATCCGCAGCCACGTGATTTCCGCTGCAGACGACTCGGCCGAATTCGGCGCCAGCCGTCACCTTGTCACCTTGTCACCCTCTCACCTTGTCACCCTTTCCCCCGACCCACCCATCCCTCTACGATGAACGCCGCGTCCAGCGGTGCCTTTGCGATCGCGCGCGGCGCTGGGAGTGTACGCGGATCTGGTGACCGCCCCGGGCTTCAAACCCGGCGAGACCTCTGAAAAGGGGTCTGGTGGGTTCGATTCCCATCCACTCCCGTTCACAGCACCTCACTCCGACCTTCGGTGCTGGACGAACGCCGGTCGCTGACCTCGACTCTGGCGGGGTTCTCCGTGACGGCCCACCCGGAGTTTCGCTTCTGTGCCGCGCAGGACGATTCGGGACACCGGATCCAAGGCCCTGCGGCAGTCGAAGATGATGGTCGCGGGGCCTCTCGCCGGCTGACTCACATGAGATATACACCACGCCCGATTGACACGGCCGGTGTCGAGCTCCCGACCGGCATCGGATCGCTCGTTGAACGGCTGGCCAAGCACAATCACGATGTCTGGGCCCGGCAGCGGTTGAAGGATGGGTGGTCATTCGGCCCCGTGCGAAATGACGACCGCAAGGAGCATCCGTGCCTCGTGCCGTACGCCGATTTGCCGGAGTCGGAGAAGGACTACGACCGCAAGACTGCGCTGGAAGCGCTCAAAGCGATCGTCGCGCTGGGCTATCGGATCGTGCCCGCGGATGAAGCCGGTGCCGAATGATGCATTTGTGGCCGGTGGGCAAACACGAGAGGTGCCGGGGCGTACGGTAGGAGATACTCTTCAAGACCTGATGACGCCGGATCGTCCGGTCCTGGAATGCCGCTGATGGGAAACCCGGTCAAACAATCGTCTGTGCCGGTGACGTGGTGGAGCGCTCTCGCCGCGGCTGCCGTCGTGCTGGCGGGTTGCTCGCCGGAGCAGGCCGCCAATCCTGCAGCGGCCGCCGCCAATCGATCAGATGACGGTCGCCGGAACGAGCGAGCGGGATCGACGGACTGCGGCGGACACGCCTCGCCCCTGCGCGCAGCCGAGGCGGCAACTGGATCGGTCTACCAGCACGCCGCCGTCGCGGCCGATCATCCGCTGGCGAGCCGGGCGGGCGTGGAGATCCTCAAGCAGGGCGGCAACGTCGTCGATGCGGCGGCGGCGGTGTCGTTCGCGCTCTCCGTCGTGCGGCCCTACAGTTCCGGCATCGGCGGCGGCGGGTTCATGGTCATCTGGAATGCCGAAACGGGCGAGGCCGTCGCGCTCGATTACCGCGAGCGAGCTCCGCGAGCCGCCACGCGCGACATGTTCCGCCATCCCGACGATCCGTCACGGGCGGACAGCGAACTCAGCCGCCGCGGGGCGCTGGCGGTCGGCGTTCCTGGCACAGTCGCCGGGCTGTGTTACGCCGTCGAGAATTACGGGCGGCTGGCGCTGAAGGACGTGCTCGCGCCGGCGATTCGCCTTGCGCGCGAGGGTGTGCCGCTCGACGAGACGGATCTCGCCATGCAGCGCGAGACGCTGGCGGCGTTCGAGAAGCATGCCGCGTACCGCGAGCGGTTCGCCGTCCTGCACGAACAGTACTTGAACGGCGGCCGTCCGTGGAAGGCGGGCGAGAAGTTCCATTCGCCGCAACTCGCCGTGCTGGAGCGGATCGCCACCCGCGGTCCCGCGGCATTCTACGAGGGCGAAGTGGCCGACGCGCTCCTCGCCGAGATCCAGCGCGGCGGCGGCCTCATCACGCGCGAGGATCTCGCCGCCATGCGGCCCGTCGTGCGCCGGCCGCTTGTGGGCCGCTTCCGGGGCGACCAGATCGTCACCATGCCGCCGCCCTCCAGCGGCGGCGTCGCGCTGCTCGAAACGCTCAACGTGCTTTCGGCGTACGGCCAGCGCGATGCGACGCGGAGGCTGGAGCGGCTCGAGCACAACTCGGCCGACTACGTCCACCTCGTAACCGAAGCCCTCAAGCACAGCTTCGCCGACCGCGCCGAGTTTCTGGGCGATATCGACTTCGCCGACGTGCCGGTCGAGCGGCTGACGAGCGCCGATTACGCCGCCGAACTGGCCGAACAGATCGATCCGGAGCGCAAGCTGCCGCAGGAGCGCTACGGCCGGTTTCAGCCGGTCGAGGACGGCGGCACGAGCCACTTCTCCATCATCGACGCCGCCGGCAACGCCGTCGCCTGCACCGAGACGATCAACCTGGTCTATGGCAGCTATGTCGTCGAGCCGAAATTCGGCATCGTGCTCAATGACGAGATGGACGACTTCGCCGCCGCGCCGGGACAGCCCAACGCTTTCGGCCTGGTGCAAAGCGAGGCGAATGCGATTCAGCCGGGCAAGAAGCCGCTGTCGAGCATGACGCCCACGATCGTTATCCGCGACGGCAAAGCGGTGCACGTGGTGGGGGCTTCGGGGGGGCCGCGGATCATCAGCTCGACGCTGCAGGTGCTCCTCAATCTCAGCCGCTTCGGCATGACGCCGGCCGAAGCCGTCCAGCGCCCACGGTTCCACCACCAGTGGCTGCCGGACGAACTGGCGCTTGAGGACCCGCTGTTCGGCAATGTGCGAGAGACGCTCGCAAAGCGCGGCCATAAGGTCGACCGCCGCGAGGCCATCGCGGCCGTGCAGGCCGCCTCGCGCGACCGCGAAGGCCTCCGCGCCTCCAGCGATCCCCGCAAGCGCGGCAAAGCCGCCGGCTACTGAACGCCGCGACACGGCAGCACACCAACCCGACGCGTAAGCGAGGGATCTGCAACCCCTGACTTCCGAACCTCCCTCGCTGACGCTCTCGAATCACGCTTGCGTCTGACCCTCAACCCTCAACTCTCAACCCTCAACAATGCTCATCCCCTCCGCCCCAGCACGGCGCTGTCCGGCGAGTCGGGATCCACGGGCGGCGCTTCGAGGCTTGGCGGTCCGGGATCGGGCGGCGCGCCGAAATCGGCGTCCAAGTCGATCGCGCGGTCGAGGCTGAAGCGGGAGGGATCGGGGGCGGCATTCGGCGTCCGCCGGCCGGTCGGGGTGCCGTCACCGCCGACCACGGCGAAAGGCTGGTCGTCGAGCGGGATCCCCAGCCGCTGCCGCCACTGCGGCTCGTCTTCGCCGAACACGCGCACCAATTCTGCCCGTGCCGCGTCACGCTCGGCCGGAGTCGCAAAGCCGCTCCACAGGCGCTCGGCAAAATCGACAGCGGCGGCAAAGGCCCGCCGCGGCCGCAGCGCTTCGAGGATCGTCGTCCATGCCCGCTCTGTCTCGCCACGCTGCAGGTGGTATTCGGCCAGCTCCAGCCACGGCCCGCGCAGCATCGGCTCGCGGGCCACGGACACGCGCAGCAATTCCGCCCGCCGCTCGGGATCGCTCTCCCCGCGGGACAGAAACCAGTGGTACCGCCCCAGCCAGAGCGGGTGCACGGCGAAGTACACCGTCGGCACGAGCACAATGTGCAGTGCGAGGAAGAGGCTCGCGATCCGGACGCCGACGCCAGTCCGCCGCCCGTAGCGACTTGGTTCGTAGTGACCCGCTTCAGCGGGTCGAGTGGACGATGTGGCCCCTTCAATCTTGTAGACCGCCTGAAGGCGGTCACTACGAGCGCGGTGATTTCGAGCCGGGAAGGCGATCACACCCACCAGCGCTCCCCAGCCCAGCCCCGCAAAACACGCCAGCACGGGAATCGCGGCGAGATCGATGCGCGACAACGGAACGGCAGCGAAGACCACCATCAACCCCGCCACGAGCACGGCGTCCGGCAGATCGTCCGCCACCGTCCGCAGCGTGCCATCCTTCCCCGGCACCGCCGCCGGAAATCCGCGCCGCCGCAAGACGAGCGCCGCCCCGAGCACGGCACACGTGACGCCGCCCAGCCCCAGCGGGTACTCCTCCAGCAGGTACAGCGGCGTCATCGAAGCGAACGCCGCCCCCATGAGAAACGCCGCATACATCAGCCGCGGCATCCGCGTCTCAACGGCCCGCGCGAGCGCCACGAGCAGCCCCGCATTCACCGCCAGCCACAGCCACCCGGCCGCCATGGCCGCCGGCCCCTCGAGCCGCGACCCGTGTGGCAGCGTCGACGCCGCGATCCGCCACCACTCTCCCTCCCACAGCGCCAGTGGTCCTGCCAGTTCGGGCACTTCCGGATCAAACCGCGGCGCGACCGCCCCCACCCGGTGCCGCGCGTCCCGCGACGCAAGCCCCCCCGCCGTACGCAGCAGCGTCTCTGCCGTCATCGCGGCCACCGCCAGCGCGATTGCGCCCAGCGTCAACGGACAACGGCGAAGAAAGGTAATGACGGACTGCATCGAGGGTTGAGGGTTGAGGGTTGAGGGTTGAGGGTTGAGGGCGGCGAGAAACCGGACCTAGCGCGTGCCGGGCTGATTTCACCATCAGCCGCTGGGCGCTAGCCCACGGTTGCGGTTCACCTCTCGGATGATACCGCACGCGCCCGCGGCGGACGCAACGATCCGATGCTCGGCTGCGTCGCCTGCTCCTTCAACGCACACACGCCTCGCCTGCGCCAGTTCCGCCGGGGGGCGCAACCACTCTCGCTCCGGGTAGAGGGACAGTGTAAACCCCTTGGCAGGAGCCGCGCATGAACCCCCTTTGCCGTCCAGTCTCGACGCCCACATGGAACCAGGAGGAGCAAGATGGCCGGGGGGCCGGGAGGTGTCAAAGTTGCGAAGTTGCCAAGTTGACCAGGCAGCAGGCCGTCGGCGGAATCGCGTCAACCTGCCGACCGCCTTCCCGCCGACTGCCTTCCGCCTTCCCGCGGAGCCGGAATCGCCGCCATTGCAAGGCTTTTGTGGCACCGGCATAATGACGTCACTGAATGCCGTAAGGGTGGTCGTCTTTGCCACTTGCGTGTTTCGTCAACGGACAAGTTCCATGTCAGGACGAGCAACACCGGGAATGTCGGTTTCCGGCGTGCGATTGCAGGCTTTTTTGCTGGCGGCAATTGTTGTCGCTGCGGCAATCGCCGGCTGCGGCGGCGGCTCGACCGGCGACTCCGGCGGCACCGATCCGGCGGCTGACAGCCGGCCGAACAGCAGCGGCGGCAGCAAAGGCAACACCGCCGCGAGTGACGGCGACTCTACGGAGAGCGTCGTCCGCACCGTCGATGGTCGCAAGTGGCTTGGCGATCCGAACACCACCGGCGTGCCGCTCGACGTCTGGCACGACGATCCGCTGGCGGTCTATCAGAACAGTCAGCAGACGATCGCCGCCGCCACGCCCACACCCGCCGGCGGCACAGCGGCGGAAACGCCCGCGACGAATGCGCCGCCGGCCGCCGGAACGGCTGCGGAAACAACGGCGGACGCCGGAACTGCTGCGGGCGGCGAGTGGGAAGCCGTCGTTTCCGCCCCCGTCATCGAGGCCGAATCGAAGAAGATCCGCAATGATCTCACCGCGCAGATGCAGACCGTCGGCACGTACAACGGCAACGTGAAGACGATTCAGATGGAAGGTTCGGTGCTCGCGGCGCTCGGCGGCATTGCGGCGGCGCATCCCGGCGACATCCCCTGGAAGGACAAGGCTCCAATCGTCCGCGATCTGGGTACAAAGATCGAAGAAGGCGCGCAGGAACTCGGCCGCAAAGGCTACGACGCCACACAGCCGCCCTACGAGCAGTTCATCGTCGTGATGAACGGCAGCGAACCGGCCGGCCTCGAGCCTCCGGAGCCGAATGCCCCCTTCGCCGAGAAGGCCAGCCGCAGCGGCCTCATGCAGCGGATGAAGCTCGCCCACGACTGGCTCACCAAGAACATCAACACCGAGGAGCGTTTTAAAGACGCCGCGAACAAGGAGCAGATCGTCCACGAGGCGCAGATCCTGGGGGCGCTCGCGCAAGTCATTGCCACGCCCGAGTACGATTCCGCGACAGAAGCCGAATACCAGAACGAAGCGCTGGGCATGGTGCAGGATTCTCGCGACGCCGTGCAGGCCCACAGCGACGGCGGCTTTGAGAAGTTCCAGGGCGCCCTCGACCGCATGACCAACCGCTGCAACAACTGCCATCAGGGTTTCCGCTTCAGTGAGTGAGCTTTGCACTGGAACGGGGTCAGACCCCTTTGCGGTGCGCAAGTTTTCCAAAGCTCGCAGTCGTTCGTCCGCAAAGGGGTCTGACCCCTGACGCACCCTGCTCGGGTACACTTCGGGCCATCATGATGCGAACGCATATTGCCGTCGCCGCCATCCTGTGTGGTGTACTTCTCGGATTTTGTCGCCTGGCGGCGGCCCGCGACGTCATCGAACTCAAGAGCGGTCACCGCATTGAAGGCGACGTGCTCAAGGAGCAGGGGGACGCGCTGTTCGTCGATATCGGCATCGACGTCATCCGCGTCCCGCGCGACCAGATCGCCTCCCGCAAGAAGGCCGAAGAAGCCGGCAAGACCTCGCAAGGTCCCGACACATCCACGGCGGAAGACCGCGTCTACCGCACGGCCAATCTGCCGCAAAAAAGTGTGAAGGAACTGGCCGAGCGCTTCGGCGAAGGCGTGGTGCTGGTGCAGACGCCGGCGGGTCTGGGGTCCGGCTTCATTCTGAATGATCGCGGCGACTGCGTCACGAACTACCACGTCATCGAGCGCGAGACGCGCATCGCCGTCACGATCTTTCACCGCCGCGAGGACGGCGAGTTCACCCGCCGCCGCATTGACGACGTGAAGATCACCGCCCTGAATCCGTTTTTCGACCTGGCGCTGCTGCACGTGCCGGAGCAGGAAGACATCAAGTTCCGCCCCGTCTATCTCGCGGCCAATGCCGACTACCGCGAGGGCGACCTGGTGTTCGCCATCGGCAACCCGCACGGCCTGGAGCGGACGGTCTCGCAGGGCATCGTCAGCACTCGCAACCGGGCCTTCGAGGGGCTGGTCTACATCCAGACGACGGCCCAGATCAATCCGGGCAACAGTGGCGGGCCGCTGTTCAATAACCGCGGCGAGGTCATCGGCGTCACCAACATGAAGCAGACCTTCAGCGAGGGCCTGGGCTTCGCCATTCCGGTGACGTATCTGAAGCACTTTCTCGACGACCGCGACGCATTCGCCTACGATCGCGACAACGCGAATACCGGCTTCCGTTACCTGGAAGCGCCGCGCCGCCGCAATCCGCAGCCGCCGCCGATGGAAGCGGCGGAAACGACCGGCAGCCGATGAAGCCTGCGGCTGAAATCGCGGGTATAAGCGACTGGAACATTCCCCTCCGGCGACGGCTCCGCCGTCCCGCGACCTCCTGAAGGATTGAAGACCCCATGAGGAACCGACCCCGATTCTCGCTCGTGCATCTGGCCGCGGCCGCAGCGCTGTTGGCGGCTTTCCGGCCGGCCCTCGCCGCGGACAAAGTCCCCGCCGAAGAGCTGCTGCCGCAGAACGTCTACGCCTACCTCAGCGTGCCGGACGTCACGGAGTTCAAGACCCGCTTCGACAAGACGCTGCTGGGCCAGCTTCGCAACGAAGAGTCGCTGCAGGACTTTTGGAAGGACATCCAGTCGCAGATCGACCAGTTCTCGGAAGAATTCGAGCGGCAGGCCGGCATCGAGATCGAAAAGCTGCTGTCGATCCCCACGGGCAAGTTCACGCTGGCTTTTGTTCAGCCCACGGGGGAAAACCCGGCGGCGGTGGGACTGCTCGACTTCGGCGACAGTGAGGAGACCGTCGATAAGCTGCTGGAAAAGGCCGAGGAAACGCTGTTGAGCGAGCGGGTCGGCGCCCGCCGCAAGGTCGAGGATGCCGATGGCACGCGGATCGTCGTCTACGCCTTCGGGCCGGAACAGCCGGAAGACGACACGGGAGCCAACAACCGCCGCCGCGGCCGGCCGTTCCAGAACCTGGCGTACTTCGTCCGCGACCAGCACCTGGTCGTATCCAGCGAGGTGTCGTCGCTGAAAGAGATTCTCGCCCGCTGGAACGGCGAGCACGAGCAGACGTTTGCTTCCCATCCCTCCTGGCAGGTCGTTCGCGACCGGACGCGCGTCGAAGGTCAGACGCCGGTCTTGGAGTGGTACCTCAATCCGCTCGACATGGTCCGCGGTGCGGCCGCCGCCGCCGGACAAGGCGCCCAGGTCGGGTTCTTCATGGGCATCATTCCCGGTCTGACGAAGTTCAAGGCCGTGGGCGGCAGCTCCGATATGGCGGTCGGCGAGTACGACACGATCAGCCGCACGCTGATCCACCTCGACCTGCCCGCCACCGGCGTCTTGAACCTGTTCCAGTTCCCTGCGGCCGATCTCGCACCGCCAAAGTGGGTGGGCGAACGCACGTCGTCGTATGCGGCGATCAACTGGGATCTGGAGACCGCCTATCTGGCGGTGGCCGCGCTCTACGACACCTTCACCTTCCAGGCCGGCGCCTTCGACCAGATGATCGATGAGGCCGCCGACGACGAGGACGGCCCCGGCATCCATGCCAAGAAGGATGTGATCGATCTGCTGACCGGGCGCATGTACGTCGTGGGTAGCACGCAGGACGCCGGTGACGACAACGAAGTGCGCACCGAGGCCATGCTTGTGGCCGTGGGCGTGAAGGACAACGACAAGGCGCGGGCGCTATTGAAGAAGGTCGCGCAGAATCCCGCGTTCCCCGGCGAGGAGCGGCAGTTTCAGGAGCACACGATCTACGACTTCCCCATCGGCGGCGGCGCGTTCGGAACGGCCGCCACGACCGGCGGCGTGAGCGTCGGCAACGGCTACCTGCTTGCCACCAGCGACGTGCGGATGCTGGAAAAGGTGCTTCGCGGAGAGGATGACCGCACGCCGCTCAGCGAGACGGCCGCCTACAAGCGGATCGCCGCCGAATTCCCCGACAAGGCGTCGATGATCGGCTTCCAGCGGAGCGACATGCAGGTCGAGGCGCTCTACGAGCTGGCTCGCTCGCCCGACTTTGCGGCGATGTTCCCACAGGTCGATTTCACGAAGCTGCCGCCCTTCGACAACATCCGCAAGTATCTCGCCCCCAGCGGCAGCTACGCCGTCCCCGACAAGGATGGCGCGCTGATGGTGAACTTCAGTCTGAAGAGCGCCGAATAGTTCGGGCGGCGGTGGCTGGGGCAGGGAAAGCCAGGAGGCATTACTTCTCGCCGGTGCAGTTTGCGATCCGTCTGCGTCGGCGGTTCGTCTCACGCGATGCCCCAGCCACGGCGCCACGGCCACGGGTGTCACACCGTCGCCGCCTCCGGCACATCCGGCGGCGCGAACTGGAAGTGTGCGCTCTGGCCGAAGAACTCCAGCGGGTTCTCGTACACCACGCGGCGGATCAGCGCGTGCGAATGGCCGCGGCGGCGCATCTCCATGATGAAGTCGGGCACGGCCGTGGGCTTGGAAGGCCCCCAGTCGCCGGCGGAATTGACCATCAACCGCTCCGGCCCGTACATCTCGATGATGTCGGCCGCCCGCGCCGGCGTACACTTCGTCACTGGGTACAGCGTCATCCCCGCCCAGAAGCCGGCCTCCAGCACCGGCCGCACCGTGTGCTCCTCGACGTGGTCGACCAGCACGCGGCTGCGGTCGACGCGGCTGTCGTCGATCAGCATGTCGAGGATCATCCGCGTGCCCATGTACTTGTCTTCCAGGTGCGGCGTATGGATGAGGATCTGCTGCTCGTGCCTGACGGCGAACTCCACGTGCTCGAGGAACACGATCGATTCGTTCCGCGTGTTCTTGTTGAGGCCGATCTCGCCGATGCCCAGCACGTTCGGCCGGTCGAGAAACTCCGGGATCATGGCGATCACGTCGCGGGACAATTCGACGTTCTCGGCTTCTTTCGCATTGATGCACAGCCACGTGTAGTGCTGAATGCCGACCGCCGCGGCCCGCTTCGGCTCGACCTCGGTGAGCTGCCGGAAATAGTCGCGAAACCCGTCGACGCTGCCGCGGTCAAAGCCAGCCCAGAACGCCGGCTCGCTGAGCGCCGCGCAGCCCATCCGGGCGAGCGTCTCGTAGTCGTCCGTGGTCCGCGAGACCATGTGGATGTGGGGGTCGATGTAGTACATCAAAGGGTCAATCTGACTGTGTAGACGTTTTGAATGGTCGCGAACTCACGCATCCGCGCGTGCGTTGATATCACGCTGATCCAGATTCCGCCCGAGGTTGATGCGGGTTCAGCGTGACGAACACATCGAGGGTCCGCGACAAGGCCGTAGAGATGTCGCCCATATACGACATACCGATAACGCCCTTTACCCCTTTGGCGGCACGACCTTGAGGCTCTTGCGCCAGTCGGCTGCGTACTGCCGCGAGAAGATCATCTGGATGGCTTCGGCCCGGTCGGGCTCATCGCTGCGCAGGACGTCGAGGGCCTCGCGGATGAGGCTCATCCGTGGATCGCCTTCGACCGTTCCCGCACCGCGGTCCAGGCGGTCGAACGACGCGGCGATTTCCAGCAGCTTGGCCCGGATCTCGAAGAACTCGCGGTCGAGCACCTTGGGCGCGGTCATCGGCACAGGCATGGCGGCGACTCCTCAATCACTGGCAACTTCCAGTGTCACGCGACCGGGAATTGAAATCAAGCCGCGGTCGATGGGAGGCGTGTTTGAGGTACAAAGTACGAGGTGACGAGGTGCGAAGTACGGCGTCGGCGGCTTCTGATTGGATGCGCGAGTACGCTCGCCCAACGGCCCACGCGGAATTCGCACACAGCACCCGCTACCCTGTACCTCGTACGACGTACTCCGCACAGCTACTTCGCCGCGTCTCGCGCACCCGCTTACGTTCGAGATCCGCCGCCGCCGCCGGTAGAATGCCCTAAATCCGCTCGCGGCTTCCGGGTTGATTCACCAGTGCACCAGAGAGGATACGTCCATGCGTTTGTCCGCCCGTCTCCGCACGTTTTCTGCGGCGCTCGTTGCGCTCGTGTCGCTCGCCGCCGGGGCGATGGCCGATGTCAAACTGCCGGCCGTCCTCGGCTCTGGCATGGTCCTGCAGCAGAAGGCGAAGCTGCCGTTGTGGGGCTGGGCCGATCCCGGCGAGAAAGTCACCATCACGCTCGGCGACCAGAAGACGTCCGCCACAGCCGGGGACGACGGCCGCTGGTCGGTCACGCTCGAACCGCTCGAAGCGGGCGGGCCGCACGAGTTGACCGTCGCGGGCAAGAACACGCTCAAGCTCGAAAACATCCTCGTGGGCGAAGTCTGGGTCTGCTCCGGGCAGTCGAACATGCAGTGGTCGGTCACGCAGTCGGACAATCCCGAGGAAGAAATCGCGGCCGCGAAGTACCCGAAGATCCGGCTGTTTTACGTGCCGCGCGTGCCCTCGGGGACTCCGCAGGACGATGTCAATGCACAGTGGGTCGAATGCAGCCCGGAGACGGTGGCCGGCTTCTCGGCGGTGGCCTATTACTTCGGCCGCAAGCTGCACCAGGAGCTGGACGTGCCGGTGGGGCTGATCCACACCTCGTGGGGCGGCACCCGCATCGAGCCGTGGACGCCGCCGGAAGGCTTCGAGGCCGTGCCGGAGCTCCGCGAACTGGCGACGCGCGTCAAGCAGCAGCAGGCGGCGTGGGAACAGGCCCGCAAAGAGGCGGCACAGGCGGGCCAGGAGCCGCCGAAGCACCCGTTGACCGATCGCCAGGATCCGCAGGCTCTGTACAACGCCATGGTGCACCCGCTGGTGCCGTTTGCCATCCGCGGGGCCATCTGGTACCAGGGCGAATCCAACCGCGGCGAGGGCCTCTTGTACCACCACAAGATGAAGGCCCTCATCCGCGGCTGGCGGGAAATCTGGGACCGCGGCGACTTCCCGTTCCTGTTCGTGCAACTCGCCCCCTTCAACTACGGCGGCAACCAGCCCCACCAGCTTCCGGAGATCTGGGAAGCGCAGCTCCTTACGCTTCGCACGGTGCCCAACACGGGTATGGCCGTCACCACCGACATCGGCAACGTGGCCGACATCCATCCCAGGAACAAGCAGGACGTGGGCCTGCGGCTGGCACTGTGGGCGCTGGCCGGCACCTACGGAAAGAAGGACGTCGTCTATTCCGGCCCGCTGTACAAGTCGATGGAGATCGACGGCAACAAGGCCGTGCTGCACTTCGAGCACGCGAAGGGCCTCGCCGCGAAGGACGACCAGCCGCTCACGCGATTCGAGATCGCCGGCGAGGACGGCAAGTTCGTTCCGGCCGAGGCGCAGATCGAGGGCGAGACTGTCGTCGTCAGCAGCGAGCAAGTTGCGAAGCCGACGGCGGTGCGGTTCGCCTGGAGCCAGGACGCCGAGCCAAACCTGGTGAACGCAGCCGGCCTGCCGGCGTCACCCTTCCGCACGAACGGCCCGCGCCCGACGCCGGAGGGAGATATTGAAACCCCGTAGTACGGGGCAGAGACAGGTGCCGGGGGTGGCACGGGGGGCTAGTCCACCCCGGCGCGGCCGATGTATCCGCGCAACCACGCGTGGGCTAGCCCACCGTGCCACCCCATGATGTTTCGGCAAGAGGGAGCCCCTGGCGGGTGTGGGTTCGCGGCCCAGGCCCACGACATGGAGCGGGATGCCGCGGCTGCGGAGCTCCT
>JAHWKJ010000629.1 GCA_019347905.1 Planctomycetota bacterium | reverse complement strand
ATGATCGGGCTGGTCGACGGCGCGATGGCGGATCTGCGGCGCATCGTGCGCGAGTCGATGTCCGTCGGGCCGTCGACGGGAATGTACGCCGGCAACTCGGAGTCGCGCGCCGTGCGGCCGCGGCGCAGCCGCGCGAGCAGCCGCTGGAGCGGACTTTGCCGTGGCCGCTCGGCCCCCAGATCGAGCAGCAGGTTCGCCGTGGCGACCTGCCGCGCGGGCTCGGCTTCGTTGCCGCCTGCGGGTGGCAAAGACGCGGCCCGATGCCGCAGCGTCTTCAGCTCGTCCTCGATCTCCTGGCGACGGGTCTTGATCTCGCGGCCCGAGAGAACGGTGAAGTACTGGTGCAACTCTTCTTCATCGTCGCCGGCGGCCCGGGCGGCAGTGATGGCCTCCAGCGCCTCGAGCTGCTTCTCGCGCAGCTCGATGACGTCTTCGGTCGTGAGGATGTAGAAAGCGGTCGACCCGGAATCTCCCTGCGAGCACATCACCCGTCCCGGCCGGCAGCGGCGCAGCAGCGTCGTGCCGGGAAAGCGTGCGAACGACGGGCCTTTCTTCAGCGACTCGAAAACCGAGACCGTCTCCAGTTCGTCTGCAGTGAGCAACTCGTCGTCCGGCTCCAGTTCGCCCGCGACATCGGCGAGCTCGGCCGGCAGCATGGCGAGCACTTTAGCCATTTATGAACAAACTCCGGGCCGACTGGCCCTCCAGATTGTGAACCGAATCGAAGGCAGAAGCCGCGCTCGATCTGAAAGGCGGATGCACCATGAACGGCGCGTCATCCGCCGGTATCGTCAATCTTAGTCACCACCATGCGCCCCGCAAGCGAGCCGGAAGTAGGGCGCGCTGGTGTCGGCCATTGAGGATGGAGAATCGAGGATTGGGGATCGAGGATGGCGTTGGCACTCGCCCGGTCACCGCCTGAGCATGCTTGCAGATGGGGCTGCGATGTGCCCACAATCGCACTCACATTTTCTCCGACATCCCCTCTGCCTCGCCCTTCGCTGATGAGCGACATCACGATCGAAGTCTGGGACGCCACGGGCAACAAGAAGCAACTCGTCGAACTGCCCGCCGATGCGCAGGTCAACCGCGTCATCGCGGTGCTCATCGACAAGCTGAACCTGCCGCGGCACAGCCCCGACGGGCAGTTGATGAGTTACAAGTTCCACCATCGTGCGAGCGGCCGGCAGTTGCTCGACGACGAGACGCTGGGCGAATCGGGCGTCGCCGACGGCGACGTGCTGCGGCTGCAACCCGAAATCACGGCGGGGCTCCGGTGAACGAACCGCTGCGCATCGAGGCGTCGGCATCCGAAGGGCGTTTCGCGCGCTTCGAGCTGATCGGCTGGTGGGATCAGCGGCGGCTCTCGGCGGCGCGGGTGCTGGTCATCGGGGCGGGGGCGCTGGGCAACGAGATTCTCAAGAACCTGGCGCTGGTGGGTGTGCGGCACGTCGTGGTCGTCGACCGCGACCGCGTGGAGCATTCGAACCTCTCGCGATCGGTGCTGTTCCGCGAGAGCGACTGCGGGCAATTCAAGGCCCACGTCGCCGCCACGCGCGCCCGCGACATCTTTCCCGACATGCGCGTGCGGTCCATCGTGGGCAACGCCGTGTACGACCTGGGCCTGGGTCTGTATCGCTGGGCCGACGTCGTTTTGGGAGGCCTCGACAACCGCGAGGCCCGCGTGGCCATCAATCTCGCCGCCGCCCGGACGGGACGGGTGTGGATCGACGGCGCGATCGAGCGGCTCGACGGCGTGGCCCGCGTGTTCGACCCCGCCTGCGGTCCCTGTTACGAATGCACGATGAGCGACATCGACTGGAAGATGCTCGAAGCCCGCCGCAGTTGCGCCCTGCTGACGCGGGACGAGATGCAGGAGGGCAAGGTCCCCACCACGCCCACCACGGCCTCCGTCGTGGCCGGCATCCAGTGCCAGGAAGCCGTCAAGCTGCTGCACGGACTGGACACCATCGCCGGACGCGGCTTCGTGTTCGACGGCACCCACCATCAGAGCTATCTCGTCCAGTACACGCAGAAGCCCGATTGCCTCGCCCACGATCCCTATGAGCCGATCGAAACGCTCGAGGCCGGCACGGTGCATACGACCGTCGGCGAATTCCTCGAACGCGTCCGCGGCGATCTCGGGGCCGAAGCCGTCGTCGAAGTCAACCAGGACCTGCTCGAAGCGCTGGAGTGCCCGCAGTGCGGCGGAAGGGAACGCTTGCTGACGTCGCTGGGCCGCGTGACCGAAGCGCAGGGCCGCTGCCCCGATTGCGGACAGCCGCGGCGGCCGGTCACGTTTCACACCATCGATGGCGGCGCGTCGTTCCTGGACCGCACGCTGGCCGAAATCGGCGTTCCGCCGTGGGACATCCTCGCCGGCAGGCGGGGGCTGGCGCAGCGGTTTTACGAGTTTGAGGGCGACCGCGAGGCTGTGCTCGACGAACTGACTGACGCATGAGACACCGCCATGGCCGACGTTCCCGACGTGCGACAACTGGACGATGAAGACCTGCCGCAGGTCGGGTTCCCCGCGTCGCGACGGTCGGATTTCCGGGTGTACTTCGCGCCCGACGCGCACCGCGCCGCCCATGCCCACTCGGGGGAGAACCGCTCGGTGGAGATCTGCGGCGTGCTGGTGGGGCGGATGGGACGCGACGCCGACGGACCATTCATCTCGGTGGAAGACACCATCCGCTGCGACGAGGCGACCAGCCGCTTCGCCGAGGTCACGTTCACACACGAATCCTGGGCCCGCGTCAATGCGGAGATGGATTCGAAGCACGCCGATAAGCGGATCGTCGGCTGGTACCACACGCATCCCGACTTTGGGATCTTCCTCTCGGAGCGCGACACGTTCATACACCAGCACTTCTTTTCCGGGGCGGGGCAGATCGCCCTGGTGCTCGACCCCGTGCGGAAGCTGGAGGGGGCGTTCGCCTGGCGCAACGGACGGCCGGAGCCGCTCCCGCATTACTGGGTTGGCGACCGGCTGCAGCTCGACGGCTCCGCCGAGCGACCGCACGTCGCGGTCCCGGCGATGGGGGCGGCCGGCGCGCCGGCGGCGACCGGGGCGACGGACCGCGGTGCTGCCGACCCGCCGCTGATGCGGATGGTCGTGCCCGTGCTGCTGGCGTTTCTCATTGGTTACCTGTTGGCCGGGCAATTGGTCGGTTGGCGGAGCGCCGGCGAGCGGGAGGCGATGTTTCGCGACATGGTGACGAGCTACGCCTTCTGGAAGGTGTTGCGGCCCGAGTTGACGGAACAGCTTCAATCGCTCGATGCCGGTCTTGCCGCGCTCGACCGGGCGCTGCGCCCTCTCGCGCGGGAGCACGTAGCCGCCGCGGGCAAGAAGGGCGGGCCGCTTGCCGACCGCGGGACCGACGTGCTGCAAGTGCTGGCCCGCGCGCGGCGGCGGGCCGCAGCGGTGCGTCAGCAATCTGGGCTGTCGCCGGCAGAGACC
>JAHWKJ010000628.1 GCA_019347905.1 Planctomycetota bacterium | reverse complement strand
CCTCCCCAGGGACGATCCCGCCGATGGTGTTGTTGTTCGAGGTGAGGTCGATGATGACGCCGTCGCTCTGATTGCCCAGCGCGACGGTGCCGGTGGCATCCAGGCCGATGAGGTTGCCCTGCACGACGTGCCCGCCGCCGCCGTTGAGGTCGATGCCGTCGTCGCGGTTGTCGGAGATGACGTTGCCGATAATCGTGGCGTTCGTCGCGCTGATGACGTCGATGCCGTCGGCGTTCGCCAGTCCATTGTTGCCGAGTGCCGACAGGCCGTCGGCCGTGGTGCCGATGTAGTTGCCCTGAATGACGACCGCGTCGACGCTCGTCAGCCGGATGCCGTTGTCTGTATTGCCGGAGATGACGTTGCGGGCGCCGGCCGCCGCGCCGCCGATGCGGGTGCCGTCGGCGCCTATACCAACGTCAATACCGCTCGCGCCGTTGGCGAGAGCCGCGTCGCCGGCCGCATTGGTGCCGACGTAGTTGCCCTCGATGATGTTGCCCGTCGAGGCGCCGATGACGCTGATCCCGTGGCCGAGATTGCCCGAGATGACGTTGCCTTCTCCGGCGGCCGAACCGCCGATGCGGTTGTTCGTCGTCCCGCCAAGTGCGCTCGCGCTGAGCTGGACGCCCACGCTCTGATTGCCGAGGGCGGCGGTGCCGCTCGCATTGGTGCCGATGTAGTTGCCGATGACCACGTTTCCGCTGCCGCCGCGGATGTGCACGCCGTCATCGACGTTCCCGGAGATGACGTTTCGCCCCGCGGCGTTCGCGGAGCCGACGATCACATTGGTCGAATCGAAGAGCGTGATGCCGTCGTCACCGTTCGCCAGGACGAGCGTGCCGTCCGCATTCGTGCCGATGGAATTGCCCTCGATGACGCCGCCGGCGACCGCGGTGAACACAATGCCGCGGCCGGTGGTGCCGGAGAGGATGTTTCCGGCGCCGGCCGCTGTGCCGCCGATCGTCACGTTTGTCGAGTTGCGGGCGTCGATGCCGTCGCCGGCATTCGCCAGAGCGGCTGTTCCGGCAGCCGTGGTGCCGATCCTGTTGCCCACGACCGTGATGCCGGTCACGCCGTCGATCCAGATGCCGTCGCTGAGGTTTCCGGAAATGACATTGCCGGCGCCGTTCGTCGTTCCGCCGATCCGCGTATCGTCGGCTCCGGCGCCGATGAAGATGCCGCGGCCCCCGTTGCCGTCGGCGGCGTCGCCGGCGGCATTCGTGCCGATGTAATTGCCTTCGATGGCGTTATTGCCGGCGGTGGACAACTCGATGCCGTTGCCGCCAAAGTCCTGGATGACGAAGCCGCGGATCGTCGTGCCGCCGCCGGTGACGTGGAAGCCCTCGGCACCACTGCCGGCCGTTCCGCCGTCGAGCACGATCAGCGGGCTGCCCGCATAGCCGGACTGGGTCGTGGCGTCGAGGACGAGGGCCTCCGTAATGGTTGGCAGAGCCAAGCTGAGACTGATCGTCTGCAAACCGCCGCCGCCGATGTTGAACGCGATCGTGTCCACGCCCGCGAGCGCATTCGCATCATCGATCGCCTGCCGCAGTGAGCCGGCGCCGGAGTTGTTGGTGTTGATGACGGTGAATGTGTCGAGCAGGCCGTGCCAGTCGGCTTGCACATCCAGGCTGAAGGCGATCGCCGTCTCGATCGCGCCCGTCTCGTATTCCAAATCCCAGTCGCCGCCCAGGAGCGCGTGCCCGGTGTCGTCGCTGCTGGCGGCGACGTCGGCGCCGGTCAGCAGACCGATGGCGTCCATCAGGTCGCGCCCGTCGGCCGTCGAGGCCAGATCGCAGCCGTAGAACAAGAGGTCCGCCCCGCTGGCCAGCGCCCCCTGCCAGCCGGCGATGTCGCCCACGTAGCCGTCGAGGTTCGACAGCCCCAGCCACGTCCCGCCCAGCTTGACGGCCGAACCGGTGCCGTGCGAGACGACGTGCACCGCGTCGAGATCGTCGTAGAAGGCCAGCGCTTGCGTGATCTGCTCCACGCCATCGCGGGTGGCATCGAGCAGCACGACGTCGATCTGCCGTGCGGGGTCGTCATTCGCCGTGAGGTCGGCGAGAAGCTGCTCGTAATCGCCGGCGCCCGTGTCGAGGAACACCAGTTCGTGCCGGACGTCGACTTCGCTCAGCGTCGTGTCGCTGCTGAGCGGGGCTTCGTCGCCCGCAGAGTCAGCCGGGCCGGTGACGGTGAACGAAACGTCGCTCGTGCCTCCTGTCGCGTCGCCTTCGTCCTCAGGAGCGACGATCTCTGCTTGGACCGCCGCCTCCAATTCAGGTTCTGCACCCTCGACCGCGACGGCCGCAGGAGCGGCGGAAAACATGACCCGGTTCTCGAGCTGCGCCAGTTCCAGCACGCGGGCCGGCTGTTTCGGCACCCAGCCCGCGGCGAGCCACTCGCGGACCGAAGCGATCGAGCCGTTGAGCGCAAAGCGGGTTCGAGCGATGAGCTTCCGCAGAGACATGTGTCTGACCTTCGCCCGTTAATGGCCGCACCGGCGGCGCGCACGCAGGGCCATTCAAGCGTAGGTCAGCCACGGAGAGCGTCCGGGGAGGTGAATCCCCCACGACGTCAAAGCGGGCACAGTCGTGCAGAAGAAAGGGGTCGTGCCGGCAGCATCACTTCAGCACCATTGGGCTTGTCCCGGTGGGAGCATGATTCTGCACTCCCGCGCTGAGGAACTGTTCAGAAGCGATTCAGCAGCGATCCTGTCGAACGACGAACGGGCACCTACGCACGCAGCGCCGCGCCCAGCTCGCGCTCGCACGCCTCGACGACCGGGCCTTGCGCGGACTCGACCTCTTCGGACGTCAGCGTGCGATCGGCGGCGCGGTACACCAGCGTCGCGACGTACGATTTCCTGTCAGCGGGAATCTGCTTCCCGCGGTACTGGCCGCCGAATTCGACCGTCTCCAACAGCGGCCCGGCGACGCTCGCGATCACCTCCACCAGCCGCTGCCACGTCACCGCCTCGTCCAGCACGAAGTTCATGTCGCGCGTGACAGCGGGATACTGCGGCAGCGGCTCGAAGATCGGCGTAAGCTGCGCCGCCCGCTCCAGCACGCCCATGTCCAGCTCGGCGGCAGTGACGGCGTCGCGCAGGTCCAGGCGGTCCGTCACCTCGCGGTCCAGTTCGCCCAGCCAGCCCCACAATTCGCCGTCCAGCCGCACTTCCGCCCCGCGGCCGGCCGCAAACTGGGGCACGTCCGCCGGCCGCACCGACAGGGCCGCCCCGGGATTGATACGCCGGGCCAGCGCGGTCACCACGCCCTTCACGTCTGCAAACGAGCCGCCGCTGATGAGCGCGAGCAGTATCGGCTCGCTCTCCACCCCCCCCGGCCCCCCCTTAGTAATGGGGGGAGCAGCGGGCGCACTCCCCCCCTTACTAAGGGGGGGCTGGGGGGGGTCCGCGGCGCTACCCAGAAACACCCGCGCGATCTCGAACCGTTTCGCCCCCAACGTCCCCTGCC
>JAHWKJ010000627.1 GCA_019347905.1 Planctomycetota bacterium | reverse complement strand
GTCTCGACCACGGCGTTGATCAGCATCCCCGTGGCCATGAACGCGAAATACTCTTCGCGGGTCCAGTCGTTGATGACATCGACGTTGCGGTAAATGATCTCGAACAAGAGCAACTGCGCCGCAAACCACATCGCCCGCGTGACCACGGTGATGACGAAGTTCGCGCGGAACGTCATCTCCCGCACCAGGCTGTTGCGGAAGAATGTCCAAAAGACGCGGCCGTAGTGGGGATGCATTGCGGTAGGCAGTCGGCGGTAGGCGGTAGGCAGCAAAATCCGCTCGACCTGAAACGGCTTCATCGGCTATTCGATTTCGTGCATCAGTCTCGCATCGAAGTGCCGCACGACCAATGCAATGGCCTCATCCGATGACTGAAGATGCTCCGCCAGGCCATGCAGCAAGGCAATCAAGCTTGCGATACCGTTCACAAGGCTTTCATCGGGCGGCCGCTCGTAAGCTTCAGCGATACTTCCAGCATCCCAGGAGGCGGGCCAGCGGCGCTGGTGCTGCTCTATCCGCTGCCGCAGCACGATCACCTGATGTCTGGTGAGTATCGATCGTGTCTGCATTGAGTAAACAGGCAGGTTGATGCGTTTTTCGGCTAAATTGTCCAAGAGGATCTCCCAAGATCTGCTGGGAATCCGGCCGCTACCGGTCATGTAACGGCCGAAATCTGGCGGCGCATCGCAGGGGATGACGATGTCGCCCAGTGCGAAAGCCTCGACAACGCAAAGACCATCAGTCATCAACTCGCCTCGGCCGCCTTGGTCCGTACCTATTGGACGACTACACCCCGTTCGCCCTCCTGCACTTCACCGATGATCCACGAAGGCACGCGGCGGTCGGCGAGGCGGCGGCGGATGGCGTCGGCGAAAAATGGGTTCACCACCAGCACGTAGCCGATGCCCATGTTGAACACGCGGAACATCTCCGCCTCGTCGATGTTCCCCAGTTGCTGGAGCCATGCGAAACACGCCGGCCGCTCCCAGCTTTGGACGTCGATCGTCACTCGCCGGTTGGGCGGCAGGATTCGCTCCAGGTTCTCTGCCAGCCCGCCACCCGTAATGTGGGCCATGCCGCGAATGACTGTCTTCAGCCGGTAATGGGACGCGACTTCGGCGATGGGGCGCGTGTAGATCCGCGTCGGCTCCAGGAGGATCTGGCCGACCGTCTGTTCCATCTCCGGCACGTAGTCGTCCACGTCGAGCCCGGCGGCGTCGAACACGACCTTCCGCACCAGGCTGTAGCCGTTGGAGTGAAAGCCGCTGGAGGCCAGGCCGATCACCACGTCGCCGGGACGGATGCAGCGGCCGTCGACGAGCTTCTTCCGCTCGACGACCGCCACCGCGAAGCCGGCCATGTCGAAATCGCCGGGAGCGTAAACGTCCGGCATCACGGCCGTCTCGCCGCCTAACAGGGCCGCATCGGCCTCGATGCAGCCGTCGCTCACCCCCTGCACCAGGCCGCCGACCACTTCCGGGTCGTCGGCGCCCATGGCGATGTAGTCGAGAAAGAACAGCGGCTCCGCCCCCAGGCACAGGCAATCGTTGACGCACATCGCCACCAGGTCGATGCCCACGGTGTGATACACGCCCGCCCGCGCCGCGACCTTCACCTTGGTGCCGACGCCGTCGGTGCCCGAAACCAGCACCGGGTCGCGGTAGTTGCGGGCGAACAGGCGGCTGTTGTAATCGAGCCGGAACAGCCCCGCGAAGCCGCCGGGCAGATCGATCACCCGCGGCGTGTGCGTCCGCCGCAAGAGCCGCGGCAGCTTCTGCATCGACTGCCGGTAGACATCGAGATCGACACCGGCGGATTTGTAGGTGAGCGAGGACATGCGGCCATGATATCGGCCGCTGCGGGCGGCGTCATTCGACGCGGGTCTTCGACGCTGCCGCTTCGCTTTGCTCATTCTGCTTCGGCCGTTTGCGGCCGCCGGCTTTGCGGTTTCTTCGCGGCGTGTCGGCCGTGGGCTTCGACAGATGTTCGGGACGTGCATCGGCGTACTGGTCGAGCGCCGCCTGCAGTGCCCGCACCGCTTGCGCATCGCTGCCGGACGCTTTCGCGGCCTCAAGCGGCCGCTCCTCGAAGGGATCGCTGGCGAGGTTGAACAATCGGCCATCGCGGTAGAGCTTGTGCGTCGTGCTCATGGCGAATTCGACGCTGGCGGTGGGACCGCCGTTGCGCGCGTACCAGCAGTACAGCCGCTCGCGCGGCTGTCCGGGCCGGCCCAACAACTGCGGCAGAAAGCTGCGGCCGTCCATCGCCACCGCCGCCGGCACTTCTTGGACGCCCGCCCCCTCGCACAGCGTCGGCAGAAAGTCCGTGCTCGAGATGAGATCGCCGTTCACGCGCCCGGCTGGAATGTGACCCGGCCAGTTGGCGATCAACGGCACATGGGTGCCGCGGGCGGTTCCCTGCCCTTTGCCGCCCCGGTACGGCTTGCCCTTGAATTGCGATGTGATGCCGGAGTTGGTGCCGTTGTCGCCCAGGAAGATCACCAGCGTCCGCTCGCGAATTCCCAATTCGTCCAGCTTCGCCACCAGTCTGCCGATCAGCTTGTCCATGTACGCAGTCATGTCGGCGAAGTGCTTAGGGTGCTGGTTCACTTTCTCGCCCTGCGCCTCGGGATCCCACTCCGGGCTGTCGGGCGTGGGCTGGAACGGGTTGTGCGTGAGAATCATCGGATAGTAGAGCAGGAAGGGCCGGTTCTTGTGCCGTGTGACGAAGTCGAGCGCGAAGTCATTGACCAGCGTCGGGCCGTATTCGCCATTCGTGAAATCCTGCGCTTCGCCGTTCAGCTCCAGACCCGGATTCGCGAAGCGCGGCGGCCGCCGGGTGTGCTGCCAGAGGTACGCTTCGTCGAAGCCGAACCGCTGCGGCAGGTCCTTTCCCTGCCCAAGCTGCCACTTGCCGGCGATGCCGGTCGCATAGCCAGCCCGTTTGAGCAGATGGGCGAACGTGGTGGCCGTCGGATCCAGGAGGCCGAACTGGCTGTAGTTGCGGACGTTGTATAGGCCCGTCATCAACTGGACGCGGGTGGGCGTGCACAGCGGCTGCACGTGGCAGCGTTCGAACCGCATGCCGCCGGCCGCCAACCGGTCGAGGTGCGGCGTCTCGAATGACTCTCCGCCGTTGGCGGTGACGCACTCGTAGCCGAAATCGTCCGCCATGATGAGCACGATGTTCGGCCGCTCGGCGGCCGGCGTGCTCGAACACGATGCCAGCACGAGAAGAGCGGCCAGTGGTGCCACGCAGTTCTTCATCATTGCAGCCTCTGGCCCTGAATGCGGGAACGCCAAAACGTTGCGCCTCGCCAGCCTACCCGGTTGACGCTTCACGTTGCAACGACTTGCTCGACTGAGCCTCGTTCACGAGGCTTCTGGCTGTACGTCGGCTTCAGCCGTTCCATTGGGGCTGAAGCCAGGAGCGAAGCCCGGTGAACCGGGCTGAGGAGACTGCGACACCGCGATCTCACGTGGACCCTGCCT
>JAHWKJ010000626.1 GCA_019347905.1 Planctomycetota bacterium | reverse complement strand
TTTGCGGATCAGCGATGCAGAACTGGGGAAACGCGAGGTCCGCAAAGGGGTCTGACCCCTTGTTTGAATTCAAGGCGCCGGCGTGACCGGCTCGAACTGGCCCTGCAGGCGGTCGAGCGCGTCGCGGGGGTTCATGTTGAACAGCGGCCGGCCGCCGGTGCCCCAGCGGCCGCGGCGATAGTGAAAGACGGCCGCCGCGTCGCGAACCGTGCTCACGTGCTCCACGTCTTCCATGTCGCCGCCCTCGATGGCCTCGAAACGGATGTTGACGGCGACAAAGGCCGTCAACAGCCCGCTGTTGAGGTCGCGGGCGAACGTGACGTCGTTATGCCATTCGCAGTCGAGCCAGCGCAGTCCGCGGGGCTTGCCGCTGCTCTTCGCCAGGTCGAAGAACTTGGCTTCGAGCTGCTCGCGCTGCAGCCGGAACAGGCGGAGGGCCTGCGCGACCCGGCGTCTGCGCAGCCGCGTGAGCGGCCGGCCGATCGCCAGCACCAGCCCGCCCAGCACCAGGACCGCGACAATCGGAAGGACGATCCACAGCCAGTTCACGTCGCACCGCCTTTCGCGAGAGAGAAGCTGACCTCGCCCATCGCCGATCTTGCCATGCCGCGACGAATCTGGCAAGAGGCTCACGCCTCAACCCCCGCACTCTCGGCCTCGTGGCGGAAGACGTTGAACCGCACGTACTCCCAGTGCCGGTACAGGGGCGACTTGCGGACCAGTTCCGCGTGTGGTCCGAAGGCCTCGACCTTGCCGCGGTGAATCAGCGCGATGCGGCCCGCCCGCCGGAGCGTCGCCATCCGCGCGGGCAGAAAAATCACCGTGCGGCCCGGCACGAGACGGCTGTAGGCGTCATCCAGGAGGGCCTTGGTGTCGTCGTCGATCGGCTCGGTCGGCTCCTCGATAATCAGCAGGGCCGGGTTTCGCAGCGCCGCCCGCGCCAGCCCCAGCCGAAACGCCTGGCCGGCATCGAGTTGTTCGCCGTGTTCGCCGAGCATCGTCTCGTAGCCGGACGGCAGGCTGAGGATGAACTTGTTGGCGTGCGTCTGCTTGGCCGCTTCGGTCACGTCCTGCAGCGAATAGCCGTCGTGACCGCCGCTGATGTTCTCGCGGACCGTCCCGGTGAAAAACGGGTCGGCTCCGCCCACGTAGATCGTCTCGGCCCGCAACGATTCGAGCGTCACCCACGCGGTGTCCTCGCTGTCGAACAGCACGCGGCCGGCATGCGGCTCGATGAACCGCGGCAAGAGGTAACAGGCCGCCCGCGCTTCGAGCGGGTCGAGCGAGATCAGCGCGTAGGTTTTCCCCGCCTCCAGAGTGAGGTCGAAGCCATCCAGCAGCGCCCGGCCGTTCTTCGTCCGCCAGGTGACGGATTCAAACCGCAGCGAACGCGCCAGCGGCTGCAGGAACTTCGCCCCCACGGCCTGGCCCACTTCGGGGATGCGGTCGAGATAGCGGTGGATGCGATCGGCAGCCAGCGCCGCCGGCTCGATCTCGCCCTGCAAACGTGCCAGACCAGAGAGCGGCAGGTACATGGAGGCCAATGCCACAAGCATCAGGAACGCCGACGCAGGGGCGACCGCTCCCGTCTCGTTCGGCGGCACGAGCAGCTTGGCGCCCATCAGAAACAGCACCACCGCGGCGACGACAAAGGCCAGCGAGCGCGTGCCCCACGCCGAGAGCCGCTCGCGCCGCCGCGCTGAAGCCACGCTCTGGCCGAAGCGATCGAGGTGCCGCTCGAACTGCTCGTGCTCCCAGGCCTCCATGCCGTACCCGCGGACGAGCCGCGTTTTGGCGAGGCTTTCGGCGAGCAGCCGCAATTCGGCCTCAGCGCGGGTCTGGTCGAGGGCCTGCAGTGCGCGCGTGTGGCGCTGCTGGCGTTCGATGAGCACCCAGCAGATAAGCAGCGGAATCAGACACTGAAGCGCGAGGAGCCAGTCGATCGCCAGCACGAGCAAGAGCAGCATTGACAGCGCGAACGGATGCGATCCCATGCGCGTGACGTAGGCCTGCACGCCGTCGCGGACGCGGTCCGCATCGTCGGTAAACAGGGCGAATGCCTCGCGGCCGCGCGTATCGCTGAGGTCGCCGGGCCCCAGCCGCAGCGTTTGCCGGTGCAGGCTCTTCCGCAGCCATTTCGCCACGTGGGCGGCGGCCTGTCCGCTCTTGCGTCGGGCGGCCGCGAGCAGGAACAGGTGCCCCATGCCCAGCACGAGGGCGACCGCCGTCAACAGCGCGAGCGTCGAGCGGTTGCGCTGCAGCCCGGGGACGCCGCGGTAGAGCGCCTCCAGCGGCGGCCCCCACACGAATCCCCGCGCCCGCAGGACGGCCGGCAACAGCCCCGCGTTTCCCCACCGCACCACCGCCGGGGCAGGATCGGGCGGCGTGCGGCCGGCGAGGGCCGCCACGTCGGCCGCTTCGCTGCCCGCGACTTCCACCGCGCCGCGCGTCACCGCCAGATCGACCAGCAGGTGCAGGTCGAGCAGGAGCGCAATCGCCAGCAGCGTGGCCAGCCCAAAGAGCAGAACGGCCCGCAGCGCACGACCGCGAAACAGCTCACGACGCGGGAACGCGCGCTGAAACGCCGGATGAACGACGGCCACTTTTCGTCCAATCTCAGAAGTCTCGTCGTGCCAACGCTCCGTCGCTCACGCCAGATCCCGGTCCTCAAACAGGATGAACGCCAGAAAAATCGCCGCCCCCGCATAGGCCACGCAGTACAAGGCCGACAAGCCCAAGTACGCCGGCGGAATGATCGTGCTCTTGGCGATGGCCGTCTGCGTGTTGAAAGCCTCCAACGACGGCAGCACCGTCGCGATCAACTGGGCCGTAAAGCTGACGAACTCCAGGCCCTGCTGCTGG
Source organism: Planctomycetota bacterium (assembly GCA_019347905.1). Classification (GTDB taxonomy): domain Bacteria; phylum Planctomycetota; class Planctomycetia; order Planctomycetales; family Planctomycetaceae; genus JAHWKJ01. Next base: position 629 of record JAHWKJ010000626.1, on the reverse strand, counting down.
AACACCGTCTTGACGAGCATCGGCGTCAGGTGCCCCACGACGAAGATCACCAGGCACGTCACGACGTTCAGCACCATCGGCAGACGCGTCGCCAGCGCCACGCTGACGGCCGTCATCACTGCGATCTCGAGCAACAACAGCGCCAAGGGCGGCAGCACGTGGAGCGCCGACTCCAGCCGCGGACCGGCCGGCAGAGGCAACGAGAACTTGATGCCCGCCAGATCGATCGGCAGCCAGCGATACCAGACGAAGACGTTGGCGTCATACGTGCCGGACTCCCGCGCGTCGTAACCCACCTTGAAGTAGATCAGGAACAGAAACGCGATCGACACCGGCACGACCAGCCACAGCACGGCCTGCAGAATGCCCAGGTACTTGCCCACGATGAACTGCCGGCGGTTGATGGGCTTCGAGAGCAGCGTCATCGTGGTGCGGCCCTCGATTTCCGCCGAGATGCCCGTGCTGGCCGACCACACCGCGAGCAAGAGTCCGCAAATGAGGATCGTGGCCAGGCCCACGTCCTTGAGCATCTTGATGTCTTCGCCCAGCGAAAAGAACGGCAGGAAGGTGTTGAGCACCAGCGAAATGAGCGCCACCGCCATCAAAAGGAGAAACACGGGCTGCCGGAT
>JAHWKJ010000103.1 GCA_019347905.1 Planctomycetota bacterium | reverse complement strand
CGGCCGATCAGCGCCGTCTCGTAGAGAATGATTTCACCTGGACAGGCCAGTTTCCACCAGCAGAAATCGTCGGCTGGACCGACCGCGAAGCCGCCGCCTGGTGGCAAGCCCGCACGGCGGAGGCCTCAGTGGCTACCCCGACAACATGACGTCGCCTCACGCCGCGCCGCGATCCGCGAATCCGTGGCTGGGGCAGGGAAAGCCAGAGCACGTCATCCCGCGCAGAGCGACTCATCGCACGAATCACATGCGCCGGCCGGACAAACCGTAATGCCCCAGTCTTGCAGCGTTCACCCCACGGACTGGGGCATCGCGGGAGAGGAGTCGGCAACGCAGCTTGCTTGCAAATCGCCACGACCACCCACGACCCCACCAGCTTTCCCTGCCCCAGCCAAGGCCCCCGACTTGGCAGCGGTGATCCTGAAATGCCTGTCCAAACGCCCCGCCGACCGCTACCAGACGGCCGCCGAACTGCGCGTCGCCCTCATGTCCTGCGCCGACGCCGGCCGCTGGACGGATCGCGAAGCGACCGCGTGGTGGCAGACTCGAATCGAACACGGCACGTTGGCTGCTCCGACGACATGATGCCGCTTACAGCCAGCGCATCTGCTTCCGTCGCATTTCAGGAACGCACGCTTGACATTCCCCAATGCTGCCGGTCCTATATGCGCTGAACGCTTGTCTGTCCCGCAACCGATTCCCGCGGGACTAGCGATCATTCCGGCCAATCACCGCCGCTACTGCACCGTCTCCATCTTCCACTGGTGGCATCGGACGACCCGCGATTGCCGGAGGACGTCACTGTGAACCAGCCCGCGCAGCAGCAGTCGAACCAGCGTATCTTCGTTCTCCTCACGGTCGGTATCGTCATCGGGCTGCTAGGCGGGGTGGCTGGGGCAGGTCGAGGCTGAACGCCGCACCATTTGCTCCACAGGCCCAGCGCGTGGACGTCGCGCGCCGAAAGCCGCTGGGGCATCGCGTTTGAACAATGGAATGGCCGCCACGCTTGGAGAGGCGCGCCGCAAGTCGGGATGAATGGTAGTTCGACCCGCCCCCAGCCACGCCATCCGTCACCCGTCGCTCCCAGACTCGTTGGCGACCCGACGGCATCGATCAGCGATCCGCGTCGCCCGAAAGTGCGCGACGCGCCTTCGCATGTACGAGATCGAGCATCAGGCCCACCTGGCGAAACTCGTCGAGTTCTTCCTGCTCGGCTTCGGTCAATTTACCGGCGTTGCCGCGGCGAACCAGTTGCCGCATGCGGTTGCGGTCCTTGTCGCCGAAGCTCCACCGCAACATTGCGCGGGCCTCGTCGGCCGTAAGATCCGGCTCGTCCGGATGGAGCACCCGTTCGAGAAGGCTGGCCTTGGATGGTCGTCGCATGGCCGAATTTTGCCACGAATCGTCCAAGGCGGCAACCGCGCTGGTTCGAGCGTCCCCTTCCGAGAGCGTGAGTGAAAGCAGACGTGGTGCGGGGAAGCCGCTGAGCGGTCGTCAGGCGTCCGTCAGCGACACTGCGACACGTTTGCCCACGGCCTCGGCGTAGCGCACGAGGGTTTCCACCGTTGGGTTGGGCCTGCCACTCGAAGTGATCCGCCCAGATCTGCTGACGGGGATGGAACAGCGGGACGAGTTCGTCTGTGTCAGGATCGTAGCCGGCGACATTGGATTGCTTGTACGAGTTGCAGTAGAAGCACGCGAGCGCAAGATTGTCGAGCGTCGAACGCCCGGCATGCTTCCGCGGGCGGATGTGATCGATTTCGTGAGGCGTCCGGGTCGCATCCTGAGGAAGCTGGCAGTATTCGCATCGCCCACCGGCGCGGTCCCAGACTCGTCGTCGGCGCGACGGCATCGATCAGGTGTCCTCGCCATTGCGAAGCGAGAGTCGCGCCTTCGCGTGCACCAGGTCGAGGAGGAAACCGATGCGACGGTATTCCTCGAGTTCTTCCTGCTCCGCGTCGCTGAGATCGCCGGCATTTCCGCGGCGGACGAGCTGCCGCATTCGGCGGCGATCCTTATCGTCAAAGCTCCACTGAAGAATGGCCCGCGCGGCGTCGGCCGGAAGATCCGCCTCATCGGCGTGGATCACCCTCTCCAGAATGCTGGCTGCGGACCGCTGTTGCATGGACGGATTCTCCCACGAACCGTCTGCGTCGGCAACCGCATCCCTCAGAATCCGTCGAGTCGCTCAATTTGCCAGCTAGCCTTCGGACTCTGGCCGGGAGATGCGATATGCAGCACGTACTGCGGAGGGGCGATGGATTAGCAGGAGCCGGACTCGCCATCCCGCCGGTAGATTCCCGCTGGGCCGGCGTGCCAGCGAGAGCGTGGCTGCGGCGATCCGAGGCGGTGTTTGAAGCGAACGGCTGGCGCGCCGGAGCCTCAGAACCGTCCGCCCGAGCGCAGCATGAGGGCGTCGCCGGGACGGAAGTCGCCCAGGCCCGACTTGTATCCCAGGCTGCGGTCGAAGAGCCAGCCCACCTCGATGAACGAAGAGTGATCCTCGGCCGTGAACGTCTCGACGCCCACCGACAACCGTAGTTCGTCCAGCGTGATCACATCCGGCCGCCCGCTGCCGGCGCGTTCGATGGCCCAGGAGTTTCCGCCGTACTCGCCCGCCGCGTAAATCCAGGTCTCCGAGCGGCCGTCGCGCCGCACTCGCCGGGCGGCCCGCGGCTGCGGAAAGAGCAGGCTCAGCCGCGTGCAGTCGTCCGGAGTCCAGATCACGCCCGCTACGGGCAACAGCTTCGTCGTCTCGCGGTCGAGATACGTCGCGCCGAGGGCGACCTGCAGCCGGTCGTTGAGCGCCAGGTAGCCGTAGCCGTGCCCTCGCATGCGGTAGCCCTCGCGGGCGCTGTCCTCGAAATCGGTGTAGAGGCCGGGGGCGACTGCGACTTCATACCCGAACTCGTCGCTGACCGCGTCGCGCCACTTGAAGCCGTAATGCAGTTCAAACAGCCGCGGCGGCAGGTCGCTGCGGGTGGGGCCGTCGAGGAAGCGGATTCCGTAACCCAGGCTGCTGTGCAGTCCCGGCCGGCCGCCGAGTTCGAGCACTCCGCGGGACTCGAGGCTGAACTCGCCGATGCGGTCGCGTCCGCCGATGACCCAGGTCATGAACGAGCGGCCCATGAAGTGGTCGAAGTCGAGGCCGGAGGACGCCTCTCCGGCTTCGAGGTCGACCACGCGCGGCGGCCGGCGGGACGTTTCGGGCGGGAGCCACTCCTCGTCGTCTTGAACGAAATCCTCATCCGCGGACGGCAGCGGCGGCAGCTCGCCTGAGGCCTCGGTCACCACACGGACCCTTTGCGGTGCCCCGTCCAGCACGGCGTCGGGATCGCGCACCGGTCCGAAGACGCTGTCGATTTCGGCGGACAGAGCTGCGGAATCGCGTTCATCCGCATCCTCGGCCAGCGCCGCGCTCACGGCGACGCACAGGCAGACCATTGCTGAAATCCGGCGCAGCCGGGCAGCCAGCATCGCAGCCATGAACGAGCGAATCCGGACGGGAACGAGAGACGGAACGCGGGGAGATATCAGAAGGCGTGGCGAGGGTCAATTTCAACTGCGAACCTGAAGGGTAAGAGCGTAGGCCGGGGCGAGGACCAGTAGGCGCGCGACCTCGCCGACCCAGTAGACGCTCGCCCTCGCCAGGGGAAACAAAGGGGGGAGACAAAGGGGACAGGTCGGACTCCATTTTCCGGGGACGCTTCTCCGAAGTTGCTCAATCACGACGAGTTCTGGGCGGAAGTGCGTTCTGCCAGAAGTTCGCGGCAGCGCGGCCGAAAGCGATTGTGGCCGGCGAGGAGGTGGAACTATGAAGGTCGCATCCGTCGCAGAGGTCAAGTCGCAGTTCAGCGCCTTTCTGAAGGCCAGTGAGGCAGGGCCGGTGGTGGTCACCCGCAACGGCAGGCCTGTCGCGGTGATCGTGGCGTTCAGGATGAGGACGAGATTGAGCGGCTGCTGATGGCATATTCGCCGCGGCTGCAGGCCATTCTGGAAGAATCGCGCCGGCAGATTCGCGACGGAGACGTGCTGAACCACGAAGAGTTCTGGGCAGAGGTGCAAGCTGCGAGAGCTTCGCGGCAGCGCGGTCGGAAGCGGAAGGCGAGCCGCAACAATGGCGGAGAGTGACCGCCGTCCCGCGTCTGCGGTTTCGATCAACTGTCTGCAATCAAGCCGTGCGGTCGCGGCCGCGTCCAGGGTACCGCTCTGTGGACCGAACAACTTCGCGGCGAGCAGGGCCGCAAAGGCGAGCAGCGCCGCCCCAAACAGACAGGGCACCGCCGCGCCGGCGACACGATCCGCGAGGCCGCCGCGACCGCGCAGCCGGGGGACGAAGTGTTTCATGAGTGAGCTTTCCCGGAAGAGGCGGCGGACCTCTGCGCTTGCGGCGCGCCGCCCGACGTCAGCCGCCGGTGCAGCCGCTGGACCGCTCGGAACAGCCGCGTCTTGGCGGCCGGCACGCTCAGGTCGAGAATATCAGCGGTCTCGCGGGTCGAAAGCTGCTCCACATACCGCAACAGCAGGATTTCGCGGTCTTCGCTGGAAAGCTGATCGATGGCCACGCGGACGCGCTCGATCGATTCGCGGCACATGAGCCGCACACTGGGGCTGCTGGCGGCCGTCGCCAGCCGGTCCGCCAGTTGCTCGACCGACTCATCGGGCAGGGCAGGGGAGAGGGGGCGTTCGCGGGCGACGCTGCGCTTCTGACTGAACAGGTGCCGTCAGTGCAGTTCGAGCATGCTTTCCCACGCCAATCGCCGCAGCCACGGATAGAACGGAATCGGCCGCGTCCGCAGATAGTCGCTCAGCTTCCGGGCGGCGTGGGCCAAGGCCTCCTGGACCACATCGGAGGGGTCGAACCGGGCCGCCAGCCGCGGATCCATCCGCGCCGCGACCATTCGCCGCAATCGCTGCCGGTGCGTGGCCAGCAGTTCGTCCACCGCCTGGTGTTCTCCTCGGCCGGCGCGCTCGATGAGGTCGTGAAGTTCGGCATCGGCGTCGGCCATCGTACGTTCCTGCTACTTATCCTGCAGAAACAGCGGCGAGGTTACACGAGAAATCTGAGACGAGCCGCCTTTCGCGGTCCTCTTCTGGAGTCCTCGCCGTACAAGCGGACGGTCGAGCCGGCCCAGCCGTAGGCCGTCACGGATTCCTCGCTCCATTCGATCAGCGGCGAGTGACCCGGTGGACCGATGAACTCCAGCCGGATCTCTGAGTCGGGCAAGAGAGGGTGTTCGTCACCCCACGGTTCCAGCACGAGCATCAGTGGCATTGATCGCACGTTTCGAATTGTCACTGAAGCCGTTGCCGATTTCGTCTGAGAGCTATTCATGCTGCTCACCCAGGACGACCAGGTTCATGCTGCCCGAACGGAAGCCATCCAGGTCCAGCGTCACGTACTTGAAGCCCAGCGCGTGCAGCCGTGACGTGAGCTTCTCGCGGGCGGCGGGGGAGAGCAGGGCGGTGAGGTTCTCGAGCGGGACCTCGATGCGGGCCAGGTCGTTGGCTTCGCACCGCACGCGCAGCTCGCGCAGGCCGAATTCGCTTTTCAGAAAACGTTCGGCCTCGTCGATGCGGCGGACGCGCTCGGGGGTGACTTCGACGCCGTAGGCGATGCGGCTGGAGAGGCAGGGGGCGGCGGGCTTGTCCCACACGGGGAGATCCCAACAGCGTGCCAGCTCGCGGACGTCGGACTTGGTGAAGCCGGCCTCGATGAGCGGGCTTCTGACGGCGTGCTCGCTGGCGGCTTTCATACCGGGACGCCAGTCGCCGCGGTCGTCGAGATTCGCGCCGTTCGCGATCACGTCGACGTCCAACTCCGGCAGCAGCCGTTCGAGGCGGGTGTAAAGCTCTGTCTTACAGAAATAGCAGCGGTCCGGGGCGTTCTTGAGGTAGTCCGGATTCTCGAACTCGCTGGTGTTGATGACGCGGTGACGAATGCCGATTTCGGCCGCCAGCCGCTCGGCTTCCGCGCGCTCGCCCGTCGCCAAGCTCGAACTGACCGCGGTGACGGCGACGGCGGCATCGCCGCAGGCGAGGGCCGCGGCTTTGGCCACGACCGTGCTGTCGACGCCGGCCGAGAACGCGACCGCGACGCGGCCGTAGCCGGCCAGCAGCTCGAGCAGTCTGTCGCGCTTAGTCTGCTGGGCAGGGGACATGTGATGGAGTCGAGGGTCGAGAGTCGAGGGTCAAGAGCCGGAGAGTCGAGACGTGAGTCGAGGATTCGCGGCGGCCGAGGATGTGCCGTCAGTGGCAGGGCCAGACACCAGGCTGGTGCCGACAGAGTCTCTTCCGCTGCCTGCCTCGTCCGGCCTCCGGCTCTGGACTCTTGGCCCTCGGCTCTCGACTCCTCAGGGTATTCTAGCGATTGGCGGCCGGTTCGGCGCGTTTTCCTGCGAACGTTTCGGCGTCGCGGTGGGTGAGAGACCAGGGCAGGGGTGCGCGCCCGCCCTTGGAGGGGACCGGCGCCGGGCCTATACTCGATTCATCGGCAGTGCGACAGGTTGCGGGCCGCTCGATCGGGCACGCAGGGGATGAGGTGGCGATGAAGACTTTCCCGGAAGGGCGGCGGCTGGCGGGCGGTTTGTGGGGCTGTCTGGCCGCATTGTTTCTCGCGGGCACGGCCTTGGCTGCTCCCGATGCCCAGCAACGGCGCGAGTTGGCCGATATCGGCCGCGACGCCCGCGCCGTGGCCGGCCTCATCCGCCGCGACCAGTTCGACGAGGCCCAGAAGGCCCTCGACGAGGCCGAGCAGCGGCTGGAGAAGGTCAAGCAGGCGGCAAAGTTGGAAGACACCGACCGCGCCTACCAGTTGGCGAAGAAGGCTATCGACGACCAGCGGGCCAACCTGCTGCAGGCACAGGGCGTGAGCTTCACCAAGCACGTGCAGCCGATCTTCAAGAAGCACTGCACCGGTTGCCACGGGGGCGAGAATCCCCGAAATGGCCTTTCGCTCGAATCGTTCGCGGGTCTCGCGCGGGGCGGCCAGAACGGCGTGCCGATCGTTCCCGGCAATGCACGGCGCAGCCCGCTGGCGTTGCGGCTGGTAGCGCCGGGGCAGGCGAAGATGCCACCCGGTAACCGACCGTCGCCCACTCCGCAGGAGATTCAGTTGCTCGCACTCTGGATCAACCAGGGGGCGAAGGACGACACGGCCGAAGAGGCAAAAAACCCCTCGCAGCCGAAGGCCTCCAACGTGCCCATTGCCATGGCCACCGGCAGCGAGAAGGTCTCGTTCACGAGGGACATCGCCCCGTTCATGGTCAACCTGTGCCTGGGCTGCCACAGCGGGAACAATCCGCGTGGCGGGCTGTCGCTGGAGACGTTCGCCAAAATGATGGAGGGCGGCGACAGCGGCCGCGTCATCATTCCCGGCAACCGCGAAGGCAGCCGGCTGTTCCGCCTGGTGGGCGGCCTCGAAAACCCTCGCATGCCGCAGGGGCAGGCCCGCATCACCCGCACGAACTACGATAATCTCATCACGTGGTTCGACGAAGGCAACAAGTTCGACGGCAAAGACGCGAACACGCCGCTGCGGCAACTGGTTCCGACGCAGACGGAGATGCTGGCCGAACGGCTGGCGAAGCTCTCGCCCGAAGCGTTCGTCCAGTTGCGCGTCGAACGGACCGAAGCGGCCCTCAAGCGGGCGCTGCCGAAGGAGACGTTCCGTACCGTCGAAGGTGCGGAGGCGTTTGTGTACGGCAACGTCTCCGAAGCACGGCTCGAACAGGTGAGCGGCTGGGCCGAAGAGCACGTGAAGGAGCTCCGAAAACTCTTCGGCGAGAAGGGCGATCGGCTGTGGAACGGCAAGTTGGCCGTTATCGTCATCAAGGACCGCTTCGGCTACGAGGAATTCAACATCGTGGTGAACGGCCGGCAGAACGTGCCGCCCGAGATGACGGGGCATTCGGAGGTGACGGCGTCGATGGAGGACGCGTACGTGGTGCTCCAGGACGTGGGGGATAATGCGACGGAAACTTCGCCGGGGCTGCGGGTGAACCTGATCGATCACATGACGGGAGCGTTTTTGGAGCGCGGCGCGGGGACGCTGCCCGACTGGCTGGTGCGGGGCACGGGCCTGGCGCTCGCGGCGCGATCCGGCACCGGCGGCGATTACGTGAGGGGCCTCAAGAACCGCGTCCCCGAATACCTCAAGTCCCTGGCAAGGCCCGAGGACCTGTTCGCCAATGGGCAGTTTTCCCCGGCGGCAGTGGGTGCGGTGGGCTACACGCTGGTCGAGTTCATGCTGAACGCCGGCGGCCCCGCAAAGTTCGGCCAGTTCATCCGGGCGCTGGAGAGCGGCCAACCGATCGCCGCCGCAGCCAACACAGTCTACGGGGCGAGCCTCAGCAACCTGGCGACGGCGTACTTCGCGACGGTGCAGTCGAAGTGAGAATTGGCGATCGGTTTGAATCCGATGAGTGCTCCCGGGAATCGCGGTTACATTTGCGCAAACTGCGGCGCGATTCGCCGTGCTGCGAACCCGCACATCATCGACCCTGCGTCGCGCCTATGGCCGCGTTGCTGCAATGAGCAGATGACGCTTCTAGGGCATCGTCAGGCGCAGGCCGCTGTCCTTCTCGAGCCGGCGGAGCGCCTGAAATGGATTCAGATGGGAGCACTCGTGATGAAAGGCTCTGGCAGGCGCAAGTGGCGCCCCATTCTCACGGATTACCAGAAGCAGTTCGCTTACCCGCTTCCGTAGTCGGACTCGTGGTACCGGCGAAGTGAGCGCTGGAGGATTGCGATGAACGTTCAACTATCGCCCGAGAGCGAGGCCTTTCTCAAGGGGGAACTGTCCCGCGGCGTGTATCGGAACTTGAATGACGCGCTCAACGCGGCTGTGCAGTCGCTTCGTCAACACAAGGAACTAATCGAGCGTCTGGATGAAGCCAGACGTCAACTCGACAACGGTGAGTTCACCGAGTACGACGAAGAGGGCCTGGCCCGTCGGTTTGAGGAGTTGAAGCAGCGGGTTCGTTCCCGGCATGAGCGATAGGCGGTCATGGCACCTGCAGCGTCGCACTCAGCTTCCGACGTCGCCGTCATCGGCGGCGGTGTGATCGGCTTGACGTTGGCGTACGAGCTGTCGAAAGCCGGCGCTGCGGTGGTTGTGCTGGAGCAGGGGAGGCTGGGCGGTGAGGCGTCGTGGGCGGGGGCAGGGATTCTGCCGCCGGGGAACCCACGGACAGCGGCCGATCCCGAGGCGCTGCTGCGGGGGTACAGCCATCGGCTATGGCCGGAGCTTTCGGCGGAACTGCGTGAGCGGACGAGGATCGACAACGGCTTTCGCATCTCGGGCGGCATTGACGTTTTCCGCGAAGCGGATGCTGCACGGCTCGGCGACGAACTGCGACTCTGGCAGAGCGAAGACGTGCCGGTCGAGAGTCTCGGCGCGGAGGAGCTGCGTCGCCTGGAACCGGCCCTTGCGGATGATTTCAGCCGTGGGCTGCGGCTGCCGACGATGGCTCAGGTCCGCAACCCGCGGCACCTGAAGGCGCTCGCGAGTGCTTGTGCGGAACTCGGCGTGCGGCTGCTCGAAGGTCAGCAGGTTCTCGGTTTCGAACGCCGCGGCGGGCGGATCGCCGCCGCCCGCACTCCGTCGGGTCCGGTCGCGGCCGGGCAGTTCTGTGTGACGGCCGGGGCGTGGTCGCGGCAGGTGCTCGAACCGCTGGGCGCTGCGCTGCGCGTCGAGCCCGTCCGTGGGCAGATCGTGCTGCTGTCGGCACAGCCGCTGCCGTTCCGCCACGTCATCAACGACGGGCCGCGGTATCTCGTGCCGCGACCGGATGGCCGCATCCTTGTCGGCTCGACGGAGGAGCACGCGGGGTTCGAGAAGCGGAACACGGCCGCGGCGATCGCGGGATTGATCGAGTTCGCCGTGGGAGTCGTGCCGGCGCTGGCGGAGGCGGCCGTCGAACGCACGTGGTGTGGCCTGCGGCCGGGCTCGGCGGACGGCCTGCCGTATCTCGGCCGCGTGCCGGACACCGAAAACCTGTTCGTCGCGGCGGGACATTTTCGCTCAGGGCTGCAGATGTCGCCGGCGACGGGCCGGGTGATGCGGCAGCTCATGCTGGAAGAGGAACCGGAGTTTTCCCTCGCGGGACTGGAACCGGAACGCACGTTTCCAGCGCGGCCATGACGGCTCCGATGGGGTCAGGGGAGAGCAGGGGAGTTGCAGCCTTGAAGCGCTATCGTGTCGGCATCGCGGGTTTCGTGCACGATCACGTGTGGGGCGAGTTGCGGAAGTGGGTCGAAACCGACCGCGTCGAGCTGGCTGCGGCGGCCGATCCCCACGAGCCGCTCCGCGAACGGGCACGCAGCGAGTTCCGCGTCGAGCGGCTGTTTGCTTCGGCGGAGGAGATGTTCGAGGCCTGCGAGCTGGATGTCGTACAAGTCTGCACGTCGAACGCCGGAGCAGAACCAGTGGTCGCGGCGGCGGCGAAGCGGGGCCTGCACGTCGTGCTCGAAAAGCCGATGGCGGCGACGCTGGCGCAGGCCGACCGCATGCTCGCCGCGGCAGAAGAGGCCGGCATCACGTTTCTCGTCAACTGGCCGAACCGCTGGCGGCCCGAAACGTACGCCGCCTGGAAGCTGGTCTCGCAAGGCGCTGTCGGCCACGTGTTTCACGCCCGCAAGAGGATGGCCCACAAGGGGCCGCGCGAGTTCGGCTGCAGCCCGTACTTCTGCGACTGGCTCTACGACCGCGAGCAGAACGGCGGCGGGGCGCTCGTCGATTACTGCTGCTACGGCGCGGTGGCGTTCCGGCACCTGTTCGGCATGCCGCGCTCTGTGCAGGCCGTCGCCGCGAGACTGACGAAGACCGACATCGACGTCGAGGACAACGCGGCCATCACGCTGATCTACGACAATCGCTTTGCGCAGGCGGAAGCGTCGTGGTCGCAGATTCCTGCGTATCACGACGCGGTCTATCTCGGCACCGAGGGAACGCTGTGGACTGACCGCGGCAGGCTCTGGCTGGCCCGAGAAGACGGCGAAAAGCAGGAACTGCCCGTCGAGCCGCTGGCGGACGGCTATCGCAACGGCGCGGAGACGCTCGTGACATGCCTCGAACGTCGCGAGCCGCCGCCGGACGTCTGTTCGCCCCGCGTGTGCCGCGACGCGCAGGAGATTCTGGCGGCCGGGCAGCGCGCGGCCGAAACCGGTCGGCGCGTGGAGCTGCCGATGTCTTCAGCCCAGAGCTGACCCCTATGCGTGCCGTCGTGCAACGCGTCTCGCGCGCTTCGGTAACGGTGGCCGGCGAAGTGGTCGGCCGCATCGGACGCGGCTTGCTGGTGCTGGTGGGCGTGGCGGAGACGGACACGCAGGACGACGCCGTGTCGCTGGCCGCCAGGATCGCCGGCCTGCGCGTGTTTGAAGACGACGCGGGCAAGATGAACCTCGCGCTGGCCGACGTCGGCGGCAGCGTGCTGGCGGTCAGCCAGTTCACGCTGCTGGGCGACTGCCGCAAAGGCCGCCGTCCGAGCTTCATCGCGGCCGCCCGCCCCGGGAAAGCCGACGAGTTGTACCGGGCGTTTTGCGCCGAGCTCGCAGGGCAGGGGATCGCCGTCGAGACCGGCCGCTTTCAGCAGCACATGGACGTCGAGTTAGTCAACGACGGCCCCGTCACGCTGCTGCTCGACAGCCGGCGGGAGTTTTGAGGCGACCGCTTGCAAAATGCTGCTGCGCCGTATGAACTCTGCCTGGAAGCCGGCTGGTCCGTGGGCGTGCGAACGCAGTACACTCGAAGCAGCTGAGCCGCCATACGTGAGAGGAGTACCCATGTCGTCCACCGTGCAGCCCCGCGAAATTCCAGACCTCGGGCCATATGCGAAGAACCGTCCCAATTTTCCACTCGACGAGTTGGCGAAGTACGCCGGTCGCCAGGTGGCGTTCAATCTCGACGGCACACGGATTGTCGCCAGTGCGGATGACTGGGGCGGATTGGAAAGCGAGTTGAAACGTCTGGGAATTGATCTCGGAGAGGTCGTGTTCAGCTACGTTCATCCCCTTGAAGGTCATCCGCCGGAATGAGTTTGCGATTTCGCTATCGCCATGAGCGCACCGGCCGGATGATTTTGTCGCTGGGCGGCCGAACCGTGCGACCACGGCCTATCGTCGGCGTCACACTTATTGGACCGACAGGAACGGTCGTTGCGGATGCACTGCTCGACAGTGGCTCGGACGAGACGGTGTTCCCCGAGGCTGCGGCGAAATCCGTCGGCATTGATTTGTCGTCTGCCCCGACCTTTAGAGCGTCCAGCGTCGTGCTCCAGGCACTGCCTCTGCGATTGGCAACGGCGACGCTGCGCCTTACGGACGGCATCGAAAAGCGCGAATGGACGGCATGGATTGGATTGGCGCCGGGGCGAATGCATCTGCCGATCCTTGGCTTTGCCGGCTGTCTGCAATACTTCACGACGACATTCGAGGGCGAGCGGGAGGCGGTCGAGCTGACCGTCAATGGGCTGTATCCGGGGGTATGAGACTGCGGTGGTGTGCGCCTGACGGAATGGGGGTTGGCTCTGGTCGCTGGAGGCATCGGGGTGCTGACGCCGCCCCGCTCGCCTGGTCCCCTGGCGGGTGCGTGTAAGCTGCCCTTCACCGTTTTGCCGCTTCCCGCGTATAGTGCCGCCCCCCGCGCGGCCTTTGCGCCTCGTCTGGTGAAGGGGCGGCCCGCGCGGGCGTCGTCATGGAGGACTTGCGCCGATGTGGTACGACCTGGTCGTGCTGGCCGTTCTCGCGTATGCCACGGTCCGTGGGGCAATCAAGGGCATCGTGTGGCAGCTTGCGGTCATCGCCTCGCTGGTGCTGTGCTTCGCCTTCTCCGAGTCGCTCTCGGCGGTGATCGCGCCCTACATCGGCCTGAAGGCCCCGCTCAACCGCTGGATCGCGATGTTCGTCTTGTACATCGTGTTCGCGTTCATCAGCTTCGGCATCGCGCGGCAGCTTCGCGAGTGGATCGAAAAGGCGAAGTTCGTGGAGCTCGACCGGCACCTGGGGGCCGTGTTCGGCTTCATCAAGGGCGCGATCTTTGCGCTGGTGCTCACATTCTTCGCCGTCACACTCTCGGAGAGCGCCCCCGGACTGCGGGCCACGGTCTTTGAATCCTACAGCGGCAAAGCGGCCGCGATCATCATGGACCGGCTGCACCCCGTGATGCCCGACGAGCTGCACGACGTCCTGGAACCTTACATCCACCGGCTCGACCGCCCGGAGCTGGATCTGCGGCACGCGCACGATCGCGACCCATCCGGTTCGGCCGATCGCGCTCACAATCATACCCACCACTCGCATGGGCCGGTTTCACGGCCGAACGATCTTAACGATGACTGGCACGGCAATCCTGGCGGCGACGCGAAGCCGCACATTCCTGCGGATGACGGCTTCGCCCCGTGGGGCCGCGGTTTCTTCGGCTGGCTCGACGGGAAGGATGGCGACGACGCCGATCCTGGCGCACGGGATCCACTGCCCGGCCCCGGCGGCCAGACTGACGACGACCGTGCGCTCCGCCGGCGGCGCGACGAACTTGTGCAGGAACTGGCGACGGTGCTTTCGGACGTCCCCACAACGCAGGCGGCGTTCATCGACGATATCGCCGGCCGCTTATCGGGCGTGCCCGACCGGCTCGCGGTCCTGGCCCTCGATGACTGGCACGCCGACCTGGTGCGGTTCGACCCCGAGACGGATCCCGATCCCGAGACCGATTACGCGACGCCGCTGGAGACGCGGATCGTGCGGCAGCTCGAGCGAGCCGGCGTCTCGCGCACGAGTCTCGATGACGAGCTGCGTTCGCGGCTGGACCGGGTGCGGCGCTGAGCCGGCCAGGCGAGCGGGGGAGCGTCAGCCCCCCGATTCCTCCCGGCGTCGAAGGCCACCCTCGCTTGCACGCGAAGCT